>NZ_JAXIOO010000008.1:0-120654 GCF_049311065.1 Arthrobacter sp. 7Tela_A1
GTGGGGGGGGGGGGGGCGGAGCCCCCGGGGGCGCGGTGGGGGGGGGGCGCCGCCGGGCCGGGCGGCGCACGGCCTCCCGGTGTTCGACGACGACGCAGAGGCTGCTTGGAACGATGCTTATGACCAAACGCTGCCTCGTCACTTTAAGGCGTTTGACGACGTCGTTCCGGTCCTGGACGAACTGGACGCCCGCGGCATCCCCTACGGAGCCGTGAGCAACAACGTGCACGACTACCAGCGGGCCAAGCTCGATGCCGCCGGCCTCGAACGGATCAAGGTCCTGGTGGGCATCGACGCGGTTGATGCTGCGAAGCCGGATCCGGCGATCTTCCGTGAAGGCGTTCGGTTGCTGGGCACCGATCCGGCCCGCACCCTGTACGTCGGCGACAACCCTGAGGTGGATGCCCGCGGGGCCTGCAACGCGGGCCTGCAGGGCATCTGGCTGGACCGCCCCGGGCTTGGGGGAGGTGCCGCAGCGACCAAGACGTTAACCACAATCGAGTCCTTGAACGAACTGGTGGAACGGTTCCTGCCGCAGGTGCGGGCCTGATCCTGCCTGCACACCGTCCGTTCCCACCCTCCGGACCAGGCAAGCAGAGCCGTTTTGTACTCCGCCCCGAACCCGTGTATAGTAATAACTCGTGCTGAGGGGTTGCAGCCGGAAGTTGAGGCTTCCGAAGCGGCCCGGATGAGCACATTGGGATATGGTGTAATTGGCAACACAACGGTTTCTGGTACCGTCATTCTAGGTTCGAGTCCTGGTATCCCAGCGCTAATCAAGAAGGCTTTTGCCGGATTTGAGAAATAAACAATGAGTATGGAATACTTATTGTGCTCCCTTAGCAAGTGAAGCAAAATGGCCCCATCGTATAGCGGCCTAGTACGTCGCCCTCTCACGGCGATAACGCGGGTTCGAATCCCGCTGGGGTCACTAGGTAACAGCCCCGGACAGAAATGTCCGGGGCTGTTTTCTTTTTAACTCCGTTTATCCGGCGCCTGCTATTTTGCGAAGAGTCCGTAAATTACGGGTCGTCGTTGCGGATTTATAGCGCAGTTTTCCAGTCGCCTTCGATAGCGCAGAATCCAGGGTCAGGCCTTTCCGGGCTGTCCACGCCATAGCTTCGGGCCCGAGTCGAACCTGTTCCTGTCCGCCGGCAGCTCCGACATCAAGCAGTTCGTCCAGGATCGCCGGATCCGAGGAGAACGTGACGTAGGCGTGGACGGCGGGATCGTCTGCGGCGTAGGGAACCGTTTCGGCAAGCTCGGCTACGCGGGCCATGGGCAGCACAATCACCCATGCTTCATAGCCGAACTCCGTACGCAATGCGTGCTCGACGGTGTCCTTGAGCACGGCGGGTTCCAGGACAGAAGTCACCACCGCGTTGCCGCTGGCCAGTAGGGTTTGCACCTCCAGGAGCCCCAGACTTTGGAGGACGGCACGCAGGTCAGCCATCTTGACCGTTACTCCTCCGACGTTTACGCCCCGCAGGAGGATGGCAAACCGGGTCGCTGATCCGTTCATAGGGCGAGGGTACAACGGTGCAGGGAAGCTGTGCAGCATAATGAGAGTCCGGCAAGCGTGAGGCAAAGGACAACGGATTTTCGTGGCACACCACCCCCAGCTCGTATCGGAACTCAGTGAAGGGGAACTGCTGGCCAGGATCCTTCCGCGGCTGGGAGCCGGAAGGGCACTCCTGGGTCCCGGAGACGACGCAGCAATGCTGGCATCCCCGGACGGGCGGACGGTCATCTCAATAGACACTCTGGTCCAGGATCAGGACTTCCGGCTGCAGTGGCCCGGTGGGTACAGCACCACCGGCTTCGACGTCGGCTGGAAGTGCGCGGCACAGAACCTATCGGACATCAACGCCATGGGTGCCGTGGCGACGTCGCTGGTGGTTAGCCTGACGCTGCCCGCTAACACCCGCATCACCTGGGTGGAAGGCCTCGCGGACGGTCTCTCCGCGGCACTGCGTGCACTGGGCGCCGAACAATGCACCGTGGCCGGGGGCGACCTTGGCCGCGGGGATTCTCTGGTGGTTACGGCTGCGGTCACGGGTGACCTGCAGGGACGGGCGCCTGTTCTGCGCTCTGGAGCCCGCCCAGGAGACACCCTGGCGGTCTGCGGTGTGCTGGGCCATGCAGCCGCCGGCCTTGCGCTGCTGGAAAGCGGCATGGACTACGCTGCCCTGAGCGGCTGGGAGCGGTCACTCGCGGCGGCGCAGTCCCGTCCGTGCCCGCCCTTGGCTGCCGGACCCGCAGCTGCCGGCGCAGGAGCCCACGCCATGATGGACATCTCTGACGGGCTGGTGCGCGATTCCGGCCGGCTCTGCGCCGCCTCCGGTGTCCGCATAGACCTGGATCCCGAGATGCTGCGGAAGGACGCGACTCTGCTCGCAGGTACTGCAGGGAATTTGGGCGCCGATCCGTTGCACTGGGTCCTGGGCGGGGGAGAAGACCACGGTTTGCTGGCGGCCTTCGCGGCCGGTCAGGAACTGCCCCGGGGTTTCCGCCGGATTGGCACCGTGCTGGAAGACATGGGCCCCGGAGCCGGCCGCGTGACGGTCGGCGGCGGAAAGCCTGCGGCAGCCGGATGGGACCACTTCGCCGGGTAGGCGGGAACTGCGGCTGTGAACCGCGGAGCTCAGTCCAAAATGTGCCGTTCCCGCACTCTGACGGCAAGGTCCTCCAGTTCCTTCCTGGACAGGTCCGGCAGGTGCTCCAGTTCGCCGATAAAGGCGCGCAGGCTGTCCTTGGTGCGGGCACGGAGCAGCTCGTTGTAGAAGCCCACAATCACGCCCGTGGCCAGCGCGACCACCAGGATGCCGTAGAGGGACACAAAGACCGTGATGATCCTGCCGACGAAAGTGACGGCGACGTAGTCTCCGAACCCAATCGTCGTGAAGGACGAGAACAGGTACCACAGGGAATCGCCTAGGCCCGGAATCCCACGTTCGAACCGGGGCAGAAGCAGGGCAGCGGACGCGTAGACAATAAGGAATCCGAAAAGGACGACGTCGGCTCCGGTGAGGCGGATGATGTGCCAGAGCACCCTCATGCGTTTCATGGCCGCTCCTTGGACTCTTCCGGATGCCTCCGGACAGCTGGGTCTTCAGGATAGGCCGGTCACAGCCGGCAGGGCAGGGTTAGTCGGCAGCCTGGCGCAGGGTTTCGGTGAGCTGCTGCGCCGCCCGCGTCACGACTTCGGCGTGGATACGGCCCGGTTGGCGGGTGAGGCGTTCAATTGGCCCGGAGATCGATACCGCCGCGATGACCCGCCCGGACGGGCCGCGGACCGGTGCTGAAACGGACGCTACTCCCGGTTCGCGCTCACCCAGGCTCTGCGCCCAACCGCGGCGCCGGACACCGGCCAGCACCGTGGGGGTGAAGCGGGCATTCTGCAGGCCTTCGAGCAGCCTGTCGTGGTCCTCCCAGGCGAGCAGCACCTGGGCCGCGGACCCAGCCTTCATGGACAGCTGCGTTCCGACCGGGATGGTGTCCCGGAGGCCGATGGGCCGTTCGGCGGAGGCCACGCACACCCGCCATTCGCCCTGCCGGCGGAAGACCTGCGAGCTTTCTCCGGTGGCATCCCGCAGGGCCAGCAGCACGGGTCCGGCTGAGGCAATGAGCCGGTCTTCGCCGGCGGCCGATGCCAGCTCCACGAGGCGGCTTCCCAGTACAAAGCGTCCCTGGATGTCCCGCCCGACCAAGCGGTGGTGAACCAGCGCCAGCGCCAGTCTGTGGACCGTTGGCCTGGCCAGCCCGGTGGCGGCTACGAGCTGGGCGAGGGTTGTTGGTCCCGCCTCCAGTGCGTCGAGCACCATTGCAGCCTTGTCGATAACGCCCACGCCACTTGAGTTGTCCATAAGATGATACTGCCGTCTCATTATCTGAGATGCAAGCTGAAAAACTGGCGCCGGTCGCGGCAATGCTGGTTGTCTTAAAAACATCAGTAATCCGCGGTCCGGCTGCACATGCCGGAACCACATCGGGCGAGGAGCGCAGGTCATGGGAGAGCACACAGCGAGCAGGACGCTCGCCGAGAAGGTGTGGGACGAGCACGTTGTCTCCAAGGGTCAGGACGGTGCCCCGGATCTTCTCTACATCGATCTCCACCTCGTCCACGAAGTGACCTCCCCCCAGGCATTCGAGGGGCTGCGCCTTGCCGGGCGGAAGCTGCGGCGGCCGGACCTGACCATCGCCACCGAAGACCACAACACTCCCACGCTGGAGATCGACAAGCCGATCGCCGATCCGGTCAGCCGGACACAGATCGAAACCCTGCGCGCCAACTGTGCCGAGTTTGGTGTCCGCCTGCACCCGCTGGGCGACGCCGAGCAGGGAATCGTCCACGTGGTGGGACCGCAGCTGGGACTGACGCAGCCGGGACTCACCGTGGTGTGCGGAGACTCGCACACCTCCACGCACGGCGCGTTCGGAGCGCTGGCCATGGGCATTGGCACCTCCGAAGTGGAGCACGTCATGGCCACCCAGACCCTCTCGCTCAAGCCCTTCAAGACCATGGCCATCAACGTTGAGGGTACCCTGCGGCCCGGTGTGACATCCAAGGACATCATCCTCGCCGTGATCGCGAAGATCGGCACCGGCGGCGGCCAGGGCTACGTCCTGGAATACCGTGGATCGGCCATTAGGTCCTTGTCCATGGAGGCTCGGATGACCATCTGCAACATGTCCATCGAGGCCGGAGCCCGTGCGGGCATGGTGGCACCGGACGAGACCACGTTCGCCTACCTCAAGGGCAAGCCCCACGCGCCGCAGGGCGCGGACTGGGACGCCGCCGTCGAGCACTGGAAGTCACTGGTTACGGACGAGGACGCCACGTTCGATGCCGAGGTTTTCCTGGACGCCAATGAACTGGAGCCGTTCGTGACCTGGGGAACCAACCCGGGCCAGGGCGTCTCACTGTCCGAAAGCGTGCCTGCTCCCGAGGACTTCGGTGATGAGAACGCCCGGGCAGCAGCCGAACGCGCCCTGGAATACATGGACCTGCAGGCAGGCACGCCGATGAAGGACATCCGGGTCGATACGGTCTTCCTGGGCTCCTGCACCAACAGCCGCATTGAGGACCTGAGGATCGCAGCAGACATTATCCGCGGACGGCAGAAGGACCCGAACGTGCGGATGATGGTGGTCCCCGGCTCCGCACGCGTGCGGCTGGAAGCGGAAGCCGAGGGCCTGGACCGGGTGTTCAAGGACTTCGGTGCGGAATGGCGTTTCGCCGGCTGCTCCATGTGCCTGGGCATGAATCCCGATCAGCTGGAACCGGGGGAGCGGTGCGCCTCAACCTCCAACCGCAACTTCGAGGGCCGGCAGGGCAAGGGCGGACGCACGCACTTGGTCTCGCCGGTCGTGGCGGCCGCGACGGCGGTGCGCGGCACCCTCAGCTCACCATCGGACCTCGATCCGCTGCCCGGTGCGGCCGCGGGCACCGCCGCTGCTGCGGCAGCCTAGGAGAAGAACATGGAAAAGATCACCACTCACACCGGCATTGGCGTTCCGCTGAGGCAAAGCAACGTGGACACGGACCAGATCATCCCGGCCGTCTACCTCAAGCGCATCACCCGAACCGGGTTTGAAGATGCATTGTTTGCCGGCTGGCGGAAGAATCCCGAGTTCATCCTCAACCAGGAGCCCTACAACGCCGGGTCCGTCCTGGTCGCCGGCCCTGATTTCGGCACGGGATCTTCGCGCGAGCACGCCGTCTGGGCCCTGAAGGACTACGGTTTCCGGGCCGTGCTCTCCTCCCGGTTCGCCGATATCTTCCGCGGCAATTCCGGCAAGCAGGGCCTTGTCGCTGCCCAGGTCGCCCAGGACGACATCGAGCTCATCTGGAAGGTGCTCGAAAACTCACCAGGCACTGAGGTCTCCGTTGACCTGGAAGCCCGAACGGTGATTTGCGGCACGGTGACGGCGCCGTTCCAGATCGACGATTACACGCGCTGGCGCCTCCTCGAGGGCCTCGACGACATTGGCCTGACGCTGCGGCATGAAGCGGAGATCACGGCCTTCGAAGCACGGCGTCCAGCGTTCAAGCCGACCACGCTCCCGGCCCGGACCTAGGCAGGATCCCGGTTTTTCGACCGGGCGGTGCGAGACGTAGGATTGATGGGCCTCCCCTGCGGGAGGCCCATCCGCTTTCCAGCCGCAGAACTGCCGCGCCCTGCAGACTTTCCAGTCCTCGCAGCCGCGGCGTTATTTCGGGAAAGGCCTGCCAGCTCCTATGCTTGGGAGGCAGTCTCAACTGGCCTCGGGGGCAAACAAAGTCGAAAGAAACAGGTGTTCATGGGCAGCGTTCTAACCATCCGTGGTGGTGTACCCCTTACTGGAAAAGTGCCGGTCCGCGGGGCCAAGAACCTCGTTCCCAAAGCCATGGTGGCGGCCCTGCTGGGCAATACCCCTTCACTGCTGCGCAACGTTCCGGAAATCAAGGACGTCGACGTCGTTACATCCCTTCTCCGGCTGCACGGCGTGGAGGTTTCCAAGGACCCGGTCACAGGGGACCTGCTGATGGACCCGAAGAACGCCAAGACAGCCGCTTCCCGGGACATTGATGCCCACGCCGGTGATTCCCGCATCCCGATCCTGCTCTGCGGGCCGCTGATGCACAGCATCGGAGAAGCGTTCATCCCTGACCTGGGCGGCTGCAAGATCGGCGACCGGCCGATCGATTACCACCTGCAGATGCTCCGCAATTTCGGCGCGCTCGTGGAGAAGCGCCCCGGCGGGATTTCCATCTCCGCGCCGAAGGGCCTGAAGGGCGCCAAGCTCGAGCTGCCGTACCCCTCCGTTGGAGCGACCGAGCAGGTGCTGCTGACCGCGGTCCGCGCCGAAGGCATCACCGAACTGAGCGGCGCCGCCGTCGAGCCGGAAATCCTGGACCTCATCGCCGTGCTGCAGAAGATGGGCGCGATCATCACCGTCCAGACAGACCGTGTGATCCGCATTGAAGGTGTCCCCGAACTCACCGGGTACAACCACCGGGCGCTGCCGGACCGGAACGAGGCCGCCTCCTGGGCGTCAGCGGCCCTGGTCACCAAGGGCGATATCTACGTCGAGGGTGCCAACCAGCAGGACCTGACGGCTTTCCTGAACATTTACCGCAAGATCGGCGGCGCCTTCGACGTTGACGACGGCGGCATCCGTTTCTACCACCCGGGCGGCAGCCTGAACCCGCTGGTCCTGGAAACGGACGTCCATCCCGGGTTCATGACGGACTGGCAGCAGCCGGTCGTCGTCGCACTCAGCCAGGCAGAGGGCGTGTCCATCGTGCACGAGACGGTCTATGAGAACCGCTTCGGTTTCACGGACGCGCTGATCCGCATGGGTGCGAACATCCAGGTGCACCGCGAATGCCTGGGCAGCATTCCCTGCCGTTTTGGGCAGCGCAACTTCCTGCACTCAGCTGTCATCTCCGGACCGGTGCAGCTCAAGGGCGCGGAGATCGACATTCCTGACCTCCGCGGCGGCTTTAGCCATCTCATTGCGGCCCTGGCCGCCGAAGGCACCTCCCGTGTCACCGGCGTGGAACTGATCAACCGGGGCTACGAGCACTTCCTGGACAAGCTCCAGGGCCTTGGAGCGGACTTCGACGTTACTGACGGGAAGTAGGCTCCGGAGCCATGAGCGAATCTGCCAAGTCACGCATCACGTTCACCCTCCTGGCGACCGTTGTCCGACCAGTTCTGAACCTGATGATGGCTCGGCGCTGGGAGGGGATCGAGAACCTTCCCAAAGGACAGGGTTTTATTGCTTGTCCGAACCACGTGACCGAGATCGATCCGCTCGTGGTGGGGCACTTCTTCTACAGCCAGGGCTTTTTGCCGCGATACCTGGCGAAAGCGTCACTTTTCAAGGCACCCGTGCTGGGGGCAGCCCTACGGGCTACTAAACAGGTTCCGGTTCAGCGCGGCGGCTCCGGGGCTGCAGCATCCCTGGACAGTGCACAGGCCGTGATCGACGCCGGCGGAGCACTCATCGTGTATCCGGAAGGAACACTGACGCGGGATCCGGATCTGTGGCCGATGAAGGGGCGTACCGGAGCTGCCCGGCTGGCGCTCCAGACCGGTGCCCCGGTGATACCCCTGGCCCACTGGGGTGCCCAGGACCTGCTTCCGCGCTACGGCAAGATGCTGCACCTGTTTCCGCGCAAGCGGGTACGGCTTCTGGTAGGAGAACCGGTGGATCTGTCCGATCTGCGCTCCTTGCCGCTGACGAAGGCAGTGCTCGAGGAAGCAACCGCACGGATCATGGCAGAGATGACCGCGCTGGTGGCCACGCTGCGCGGCGAAGAAGCTCCCAAGGAACGCTGGGACCCCTCAAGCAAAGGCCAGAAGCCGGTTGGCAGAGGCTACGAGCAGGACACGGAGAAAAAGAAGTGATACGCCCGCCGCAGACCGTCGCTGTCCTCGGAGCCGGAAGCTGGGGGACGACGTTCGCCAAGATCGCTGCGGACTCCGGCGCCTCCCGCGGAGCAGAGGTCCGCGTGTGGGCCCGCCGTCCGGAAGCCGCCGAAGAGATCAACGCCACCGGCCGCAACTCGCGTTACCTCGGGGACACCCAGCTGCCGGCGAACCTGCGGGCCAACGATGACGCAGCAGAGGTTCTTCGCGGCGCGCAGCTGGTAGTGCTGGCGGTTCCGGCCCAGACGCTTCGGGCGCAGCTGCGCGACTTCAAGTCCCTCGTTCCCAAAGACGCGGTCATTCTTTCCCTCATGAAAGGCCTGGAGGTAGGGACCGACGCGCGGATGAGCCAGGTCATTGCCGAAGAGCTCGAATGGCCGCAGGACCGCATCGCTGTCCTTTCCGGCCCGAACCTGGCGATGGAAATCGCCCGTGAGGAACCGACGGCGTCCGTCGTCGCCTGCTCCAGCATCGAAACCGCAGGCTGGATCGCCGCAGCGTGCACCACGCCCTACTTTCGGCCCTACACGAACACTGACGTGATCGGCACTGAGATCGGGGGCATCGTCAAGAACGTGATTGCCCTGGCCGTCGGGATCTGCGAGGGGAAGCAGATGGGGGATAACACCAAGGCCTCCGTCATGACCCGCGGGCTGGCCGAGACCACGCGGCTGGCAGTTGCCCTGGGCGGTAAATCGGAGACCCTCTTTGGGCTCTCGGGCATGGGCGACCTCATTGCCACCTGTTCCTCGTCATTGTCCCGCAACCACACCGCCGGCCGGCTGCTGGCACAGGGGCTGACCCTCGACGAGGTCACCGGGAAAATGCAGCAGACCGCCGAAGGCATCAAGTCAGCCCAGGCCGTGCTGGACCGCGCCATCCAGCTTGGCGTCTACATGCCCATCACGGAAAACGTTGTTGCAGTGCTGCAGGGCGTCATTTCCGTGGACGAACTTGGCCCGCGCCTGCTGGCCCGCGAACTCAAAGCCGAAGGTGTGCACGCCCCATGACGATCGACCCCGTTTCCGCCCGGTCCAGCAGCAAGCCACGCGTCGTCGTCCTGTTCGGCGGCCGTTCCAGTGAGCATTCCGTCAGCTGCGTGACTGCTGCCGGCGTGCTGGAAGCCATTGACCATTCAAAGTACGACGTCGTCCCGGTCGGCATCGCTCGCAACGGCCAGTGGAGCCTGGCCTCCGTTGACCCGGAACAGTGGTCGCTGAGGAGCGGGTCGCTGCCGGAGGTGGAGCCCGGGCCGGAGACCGTTGTGCTCTCCGGTGAGGGAGGCTCGCGTGAGCTCGTAGCCCACGCCCCGGACAGCCTGCCCAGGTCCATGGGACGTGTTGACGTGGTCCTGCCGCTGCTGCACGGCCCGTTCGGGGAAGACGGCACGCTGCAGGGAATGCTTGAGATGGCGGACATCCGCTACGTGGGCGCCGGTGTCCTGGCGTCCGCCGTCGGGATGGACAAGCACTACATGAAGGTGGTCTTCGCGGCCGCCGGGCTTGCCGTCGGTCCGTACGAGGTCATCACCGACCGGCAGTGGAACCGGAGCCCGGAGGAGTGCCTGTCCCGTGTTTCCGCGCTGGCGTTCCCGTTGTTCGTGAAGCCCGCACGTGCTGGTTCCTCCATGGGCATCACCCGGGTCACCGATGTCTCCGGGCTCCGTCCGGCCATTGAGGCAGCGCGGGAACACGATCCCAAGGTCATTGTGGAAGCGGGCATTTCCGGACGCGAAATCGAGGTGGCCGTCCTTCAGGGACGCGGCACCGAGGACCCGCGGACCAGCCAGCCCGGCGAAATCGCTGTGCGCGACGGCGGGCATGACTGGTATGACTTCGAAGCCAAGTACGTGGACGGCGCCGCCGCTGAGCTCAGCTGCCCGGCGGACCTGCCCGACGACGTGACGACACGGGTCCGGGAACTGGCAGGCGTTGCCTTTGACGCCGTCGGAGCGGAGGGACTCTCCCGGGTGGACTTTTTCTACACCGTTGACGGCCAACTGGTCATCAACGAGATCAACACCATGCCGGGCTTTACTCCGATCAGCATGTACCCCCAGATGTGGGCGAAATCCGGACTGCCGTACACGGAACTCATTGACGAGCTGATTACGCTGGCGCTGGAGCGCCGCACGGGCCTGCGCTAGGCGTCCTAGCCCGGCAGCTGGACGTCCTTGGTGCTGAGGCATTCCCGGGTCTGTTCGATCCGGGAGACAGCGTTCTCCAGCTCGACCAGCACCGTTGAAGAGGCTACCTGTTCGGTGTCGAAGAGCACTTCAACCGCAGGCTCGCGCCCGTAAGTTGTTGCGGTCCACAAACTGCCTTCCTCCCGCAGCACCCAATCGATTCCGTTGACCGTGGCACAGGTGTCGGTCGTGGGGCCGGGAACCGGTACACCGCAGCGCAGGATGATCTGGGACGGATTGCCCCAGGCCGAGGTGGCCTGTGCGGTGGTCTCACGCTGCTGCGCCCCTGCGAGGTCTTCCGGCAGGGCGACCATGACTTCCGCGCAGGCGGGGTTGGCGGCGTCGGGAGCGGCCTCCACATCGGCAACGGGAGTACAGCCCGTCAGGAAAGCTGCGAGGGCCAGGGTGCCGGCGGAGACGGCTGCCGGAAAGAACTTCATGGTCCTAGGGTATCCGGCGCGCCGCGCGGGCCTGGAATCGGGCAGGCGCGTGCGGGCGGTAAACTCAGACAGCATCCGCACCGCAAGGACCCCTAAGGATTACCGTGACCGAATTTTTTCCCGACCGTTCCACGGAACCGGAACCGGTGCGTACACGGCACCGGGTCCGCACCACGTTGCTGGTTTTCCTCTCGCTGGTGCTGGTAGTGGCTCTTGCGGCAGGCGGCTATCTCTGGAACCTGGCGCGCACGTTTGACTCCGGTTCCCAAACCATCGCCAACGCCATGCCCTCGACGGCACCGGAGAAGGGGAATGCGGCGGGAGATTCGCGGAACATCCTCCTCATTGGCAGCGATACACGCGACCCGGGGGCCGATGCGCGGTCGGACACGATGATGCTGGTCCATCTTCCCGGGGACCGCTCAGGTGTCTACGTGATGTCCATCATGCGCGACACCTGGACGGAGATACCGGGACATGGAGAGGCGAAAATCAATGCTGCCATGGCTTTGGGCGGCGTGGCGCTGACGGTGGACACTGTGCAAACCCTGTTCGACGTACCCATTGATCACGTCGCCGTGATCGATTTCGAAGGATTCAAGGGCCTCACCACGGCTCTCGGCGGAATCCAGGTGGAGAACGCCGCCGGCTTCCAGTCTTCCGGAGCCGACGGTGAATACTTCGCGGCCGGTCCCATCACACTGCAGGGCGAATCGGCACTGAAGTTCGTCCGGGAGAGGTACGCATTCGCGGACGGCGACTACCAGCGCGTGAGGAACCAGCAGGCCTTCGTCCGCGGACTAATGACACGCCTCATCTCGGCCGAAACGCTGTCCAACCCGATCAAGATCAACAACGTTGTGGGAGAGATTTCTCCCTTCCTCAGCGTTGACGAGAAGCTGGATGCCGCATCGGCGGGCGGGCTGGCCGTGGAACTGCGGTCCGTGCGCAGCAACGACATTCAGATGTTCACGCTGCCCAACCTCGGCGTAGGAACCTCCGCCGACGGCCAGTCGATCGTCGTCAAGGACGACGCCGCCATCGCTGGAATCTCCGAGGCCCTGAAAGCCGATAGACTTCCTGCTTATGTCCAAGGCCTGAACGGGGAGATTCAATAGTATGTCCGGCACATTCGGCCAGCGGCTGCGATACGGCATGCTTGCAGGGCTGCTCCTGACAACACTGTCCGCGGCACCCGTGTTCGCCCTGGAGACAGTAAACGAGGATCAGGTGTCTCCAACCACGCCGGCGCCTGAACCAAGTGTTGAGCCGGTCCCGGTGCCGCCTACGGACCCGCCCAGTGAGACAGTGCCGCCGGTCGACCCACCCCCTGAGGAGGTGCCGAGCCTGCCGGCAGCGGTGCCTACTGTTCCGGCAGTGCCTGAACAGGCCCTCATCGATCCGGCAACAGGGTTCCAGATCGAGCGTTCCAGCGGATACCTGATCCACCCGGGCACCGGATACCTCATAGAGCCGGGGACGGGAAACCTCGTCGACGGCAGGACCTGGCTCTACACTGATCTTCGCTGGAATCCGTCCACCGGTGAGGTGGTCAATATCTTCGACGTGCCGGAAGAATCTGCCTCCCCGAGTGCCTCCCCGACCCAGAGTCCCGCCACTGAGGCCGCGGTGAAGCCCGGTCCCGAATCCACCCCGGACCCGGCGCCGAGCAGTCCTGCAGGCGAGCTTTCGGCCACCAGTACCGGGATGGACGAGGGCATTGACTGGAGCACACACTGGATCACCCGGTCAGCGGTGATTCTTCTGCTGGCAGGAGCCGGAGCGCTCTACTACGTCAAACTGCGGCACCCGGGGCAGAACTATGCGTCCAAGCCCTAACGATTTGTTAGGTAGACTGACGGTTGCCTTAGGCAGGCTTAAAGCCGCGGCGATACAGGAATGGAGGGGATGTGCGGGTTCTTTTACTGACGCACTCGTACTCTCCTGAGCACAGCCCGCCGCAGCGCCGCTGGACCCAGCTGATCCGGACTTTCCGGGAGATCGGCTGGGATATCGACGTGATCGCCCCTGTAGCGCACGCACCAGCCGGCCGGCGGACCATGCCCCGCAGCGTCGCAGGGAAGGCTTTCCGCTGCGATACCGGACAGCACGGCGAGCGAATCCGCAGGGCGCCCTACCTCTGGCATCCCACCACACGACTTGGCAGATTCGCGGATCAGTGTTTTTCCGCGGCAGGAAGCGTTCTCGCCGGCCTGATGGGGCGCAAGCCCGACGTCGTCGTCGCCACCGTCCCCTCACTGCCCATCCTGGGGGCCGGATACATGGTCGCCAAGCTGCGGGGTGTTCCCTTCGTCGCGGATATGCGCGACGCCTGGCCGGACATCGCCCGTGACGCACGGATCGTGCAGGGCAGCGCCAAGAGCATTGCGGAACGGGTCATTGTTGCACTCCAGGAACGTGCTGAGCTTGTAGTAACGGTGACGCATGGTTTTGCCCAGACGCTCAGGGACCGGGGCATGCGGAACGTTGCGACCATCAGCAACGGCATTGAAACTGCTGCACGTGAGCTCCTTCCGCCGCCGCCGGCACACGCCGAACGCCTGGAAGTGCTCTATCTGGGAAACCACGGCGAGAGCCAGCGGCTGGAAACCGTCATCCAGGCAGCAAGCCTTGCCGGGAACTCTGTCCGGCTGACCATGGTGGGGCACGGCGTCCAACGCCGCCAGCTGATAGCCCTGGCCGAGTCGCTCGAGGCGCCGGTTGAGTTCCACGAACCGGCCCAGGGCACAGCCGAGGTGATGTCCTATTACCGGCGTGCAGATACCTGTGTGGTCTCCCTTCGGGACGACTGGAAGTCGTTCGAGACGACCATTCCCTCCAAAACCTACGAAGTCCTGGCCGTTGGCCGGCACGTTACCGGAATCGTCCTCGGAGAAGCGAAACAGATAGTTGAAGAATCGGAGGCCGGCGACGTCGTCCCGTCCAACCCGCAGGCCATTGCCCAGCTCTGGAAAGAGCTGGCATCGGACCGGAGCCGGTTGCTGACCGGCACGTCCGGCCGTGATTGGGTGGAGAGCAACGCGAACGTCGAGACGCTGGGGCGGGCCTATGCCGAACTCCTGAGGACTGTGGCAGCGGGGCCCACCCGGTCATGAACATACGAAACCTTGCCAGGAACGGGTGCCTGGCGGCCGCGACGGTCCTTGAGCACCTTGGTGATGACCCCGCCGTCCTGGCACTCCAGGTATCCCGCAGGCTGCCAGCGTCGCTGGTCCGTCCACTGGCTGTTGCGGCCTCCCGCGCACCTGGCCAGCTGTTGCCGGCCCTGGGAGCGCTTGTCCAGGGGCGCAACGATGATGTCAAGGACCGTCTGGCCCGAACTGCGGACAGCCCCATGGGAGTGCGTGCCAGAGTTCGTCTGGCGGACGTCGCTACTGCTGCCGCGTTGCCTGGGATAGCGGACAAACTGCTCGCTGCAGCACCGGAGACGACCCGCGGCTGGGCGGGCGCACAGGCGCGCCTGCGCTGGTACCAGGGGGATATGACGGGTGCAGTCGAGGTACTGGGCCGCGGGCGGACCACGGCGGCCGAGCGGCGCCAGCGGACCCGGCTTGCCAGCGAACTGAGCGTATTCGACGGCTGGACACCGAGCCTGCCGCCGGTCCAGGAGTATGTTCCATGCGCTCAGTCAGTCCTGCATCTGTTGACGAATTCCCTGCCCTTTACCGGCAGCGGCTACGCCCAGCGGTCCCATTCCCTGCTCAAAGCGCAGGCCGATTCGGGATGGAACGTCCATGCGGCGACGCGAATTGGCTATCCGGTTCAAATCGGGCGGCTCGGGGCAGCAGACACAGACGTGATCGACGGCGTTACGTACCACCGGCTCCTGCCGACTCTGCTCCCGCAGGGCATGGCAGCACGGTTGCAGCTGCAAACGGAGGAGCTGCTCCAGCTGGCGCTTGAAGTGCGGCCGGCCGTGCTCCACACAACGACGCACTTCGTTAACGGTCTGGTGGTTCGAGCAGTCGCCGAATCGCTGGGGATTCCCTGGATCTACGAGGTACGGGGCCAGCTGGCAGATACCTGGGCCTCAACCCGGGGTGACGAGGCGAAGCTGAGCGAACGTTACCGGAAGTTCGGCGCGCGGGAAGCCGACGTCATGGGCTCGGCCGGGACTGTGGCAACTCTTGGTGAGGCTATGCGCGCAGGCATTGTCGAAGCCGGTGTGGCCGTTGAACGGACACTGCTGCTGCCGAACGCCGTCGGTGAGGGTTTCCTCCAAGAACCCGCCACTCCAGCTGCTGCTCGGGAACAGTTGGGACTGCCCGCGGAGGGCGTCTTTATCGGAACGGTCAGCAGCCTTGTGGATTATGAGGGGCTGGACGATTTGCTCCGCGCCTTCGCCCTGTTGGCCCCCCGGTATCCTGACCTGCGATGCCTCATTGTCGGGGACGGGGTCGCCGGACCCGGCCTGAAACGCTTGTCCGCAGACCTTGGTCTTTCCGACAGGACAATCTTTACCGGCCGCGTACCCAGAGAGCAGGCTCACCTCTACCATCAGGCGCTCGACATCTTTGTCGTGCCGCGCAAGGACTTCCCAGTGACCCGGATGGTGACACCGTTGAAGCCCGTGGAAGCTCTTGCTTCCAGACGCCCCGTGGTGTTCAGCGCGCTTCCGGCCCTTCATGAGGTTGTCCGGGACGGGTTGGATGGTCTGTCGGCACAACCCGAGGACCCAGCCGATCTCGCACAGAGTCTGGGCGTCCTGCTGCAGGACGATGCACGGCGGGTGGATATGGGCCGCGAGGGGCGGCGATACACGGTGATGACCCGGACATGGGCATCCCTCGCCGATGCGACAGCACAAACGTATATGGAAATGGAATCGGCTACATGACTCAGGAAACCCCACCACTTATGGGTTCACGGGACGTACCCATAAGGGTCGATCTGCGGGCACTGAACCGCGTCGGCGCCAAGCCTGGGCTCATCGACTACTTGATATCCCTGTGGAACTACCGCCACTTCATGGTCTATGACGCACGTGCGCGGGTCCAGAGCGGGAACAAGCGGGACCGATTGGGAAGCGCATGGCTCCTGCTTGATCCGTTGCTGAACGGGCTGGGGTATTTTGCGATTTTCGGACTACTTCTTGGCGCCAGCCGGGGAATCGAGAACTTCATCGGATACCTCATTATCGGGGTGTTCCTATTTCAAATGAGTTCACGGGCAATCGTCGGTGGTGCACGTGTTATCCCAACGAACCGTAACGTCATCCAGGCCTTCAATTTTCCTCGGGCTACGCTTGCGTTGGCCGTCAACATCCGGGAACTGATCGCCAATATCCCCGTGGTCATCATGATGTTGCTGATGATTCTCGTCATTGCACCCACCGAGGAGATCACATGGCGGTGGCTGCTGATTTTCCCTGCAATCGCACTGCAAGTCGTGTTCAATCTTGGCGCTGGCCTCATGCTGGCGCCCCTGGTAGCCAAGGTGAACGACGTCGTGCACGTTGTCTCATTTGCGATGAGATTCTGGATGTTCGCCTCCTGCGTGATGTTCTCGATCGACCGTTACAGCAGCGTTCCGGTTATCAAGTTCATCGTGGAAATCAACCCCATGTATCTGATCCTGGACATAGTTCGCAGCAGCGTTCTCTACGCACAAACTCCAGGTTGGCAGAGCTGGGCCGGTTTGGCTGCCTGGGCCTTTGGTGCGTGCATCCTCGGCATGATTTTCTTCTGGAAGGGGGAGGAGAGCTATGGCCGTGATGACTGATGCACTGCTCGATCACCCGCTACCCGCGGTGGTTATCGACAAGGCAGCCATGACCTACCGAATATCCTCGGATGAGAAACGTGCTTCCTCAGGGAACATAGTCGGGCGTGTCCTGAGGAAGATCACCGGAAATGAATCAACCGTCGAGATCCACGCACTGAAGGAACTCTCCCTCGTGGCCTATCACGGCGAAGCAATCGGTGTGATCGGGCTCAATGGATCAGGGAAAAGCACCCTCATGAACCTGATCTGCGGCAAAATGCAGCCGACGTCAGGCGCTGTGTACGCTTCATCGACCCCCATCATGCTCGGCGTCTCGGCGGCACTTGTCCCGGACCTGTCGGGGGCGCACAACGTGGTCTTGGGGTGTCTTGCCATGGGCCTGAACAGGGCGGAGATCGCGGACAGGTATGACGCCATTATGGATCTTGCCGGCCTGGGCAGCTCGATAAACCTACCCATGAGGTCCTACTCGGCGGGCATGTCTTCCCGTCTACGGTTCGCAATCGCAGCGGCGATCGATCCTGAAATCCTCATTATCGACGAAGCGCTTAATACAGGCGATGACGAGTTCCGTGGTCGAACTAAACAACGGATGGATGAGCTCAGGCAGCAGGCGGGCTGTGTGTTCCTGGTGAGCCACAGCATGAAAACGATCCAGGATCTGTGTACCCGTGTTGTCTGGATCGACAAGGGGGACCTCCTGTTCGACGGGGACACCGAAACCGGACTTGCCTGGTACCGCAAATACACCAAGGAACTTGCCAACGGTGACAGGTTTGCTGCGGCGAAAATTAGAAGGCGTATGCAGAACATGCTCGAAACAGTGGCCATTGAACCTGTGCAACCGGGCCGCAGGAAGTCAGTGAGCCCATGAGCACGTCTCTGACCGAGCTTCGCCGCTCGCTCTGGCACCTGCGCAAGTCGGGATGGCGGGGGCTGCAGACCAAAACACGCCGGGATCGGGCGGAACGCGGGATCTACCGTGGATCCGCTAGTGGAGCACTGGGATTCCAGACCGGACGGCGCCAGCTGTCCTTTAATCCCATGGTTGTAGAGGCGCCTGAAGCAGCGAACGTCATAACCGCAGCAGTGATCCTGGACGACTTTTCGCTCCTGGCATTCGGCTACGAATGGAAGCAAATTGTTCTCTCCCGGAAAAACTGGGCTGAGCAACTCGCCGATGAGCGGCCGGATCTTCTTTTCGTTGAGTCGGCCTGGTCCGGGAACAAGGGTGAATGGAAGCACCAGTTGACTGGCACCAACGGGCCCTCAACCGAACTTCGTGCCTTGGTCGCGGCCTGCCGGGACATGGGAATCCCAACAGTTTTCTGGAATAAGGAAGACCCTCCGCATTATGAGGATTTCCTGGAGACAGCCAGGCTCTTCGACCACGTCTTCACCAGTGACGCCAATCGGCTCCCCTCGTACCGGGAAGACCTCGGCCACGATCGGGTTGCCGTCCTTCAATTCGCCGCGCAACCCGTCATCCATAATCCGGTGCGTCCGCGTCACGGATGGCATCAGCGGGACATCGCATTCGCGGGTATGTATTTCGCACATAAGTACCCCGAACGCCGCGAACAGATGGAGATACTTCTGGGCGCGGCACAGGACGCGGGTGCAAAAATGCCCACCGGTCTTGAAATCTTCGCCCGCCACGGAGACACGGACCCCAATTACCGGTTTCCGGCTCCATATGATGCACGGGTAGTAGGTAGTCTGACCTATGACCGGATGCTGACGGCCTATAAGGCTTTCAAAGTTTTCCTCAACGTCAATTCCGTCGTGGATTCACCAAGCATGTGTGCCCGCCGGATCTTCGAAATCACAGCCGCTGGCACCACTGTTGTCAGCACCCCCAGTGCAGCTTTGGCTGAGCTGTGGGACAAGGACGAACAGTTCATTGTCAAAGACCGTGAGGAAGCGGCCCACACCCTTACGGCGTTGGTTCGGAATCCGGAGCTTTCGGCGCGGCAGCTTCACCTGGCTCAGCGGCGGATCTGGGCGGAACATACCTACGCCCACCGCGCAGAGACGATCCTTCGGTCGGCGCTGCCGGACACGACACACCAGGGCACCAGCCTTCCGTCTGTCTCCCTTCTGGTCTCGTCGAACCGGCCTCATCAGCTGGAACACGTTTTCCGGACCGCAGGACGCTTCGTTGGACCCGATGTTGAACTGGTCTTGCTCACGCACGGTTTCAGTGCCTCCCGGGCGAGCATCGCCGGATGGAAGGAAATCCACGGCGTCTCCAATCTGGTTTTGCTCGAGCAGCCGGCGGACGTACCGCTGGGGGAGTGCCTGAACCTGTGCGCAGCGGCGTCCCAGGGGGACGTCCTCTCCAAAATGGATGACGATGATTTTTACGGGCCGCACTATTTGCTGGATATGGTGAATGCGCTGAAGTACTCACGGGCAGACGTCGTGGGAAAGCAGGCGCATTTCATGTATCTGGCGCAGCGCAGGGCGACATTGCTACGGTTTGCGGAACGGGAACACCGGTTTACCAACATGGTCATGGGACCAACCATCACGGCCCCTCGACAGAGTTTCCTGGAGACACCCTTCCGGCCGCTGCCCCGCGGGGAGGACAGCGCTTTCCTCAGTGACATCATCGCAGCAGGAGGGACCGTCTACTCTTCCGACAAATACAACTACTTCCAATTTCGTGGAAGCGTAAACCATGCTTGGCCGGTTTCCGACGCAGAACTTCTGACGTCGGGCGACATTCAGTTCTTCGGCAATCCCGAAGAACACGTAATAATTTAGGGGAAATATGAAGGAATTTAACAGCGTAGCGGTCATCGGCCTCGGCTACATCGGCCTCCCAACTGCCGCCGTCCTTGCCGGTAACGGCCTTAGCGTCATTGGTGTGGACGTCAAGGAGTCCTCAGTGGCGGCCATCAACCGGGGAGAGGTGCCCTTCGTCGAGCCCGATCTCGGGGAGGCAGTAGCTAAAGCCGTTACTGGCGGCACCCTCAAAGCCACCACGGACACACCTGCAGCAGACGCGTACATCGTTGCTGTCCCTACGCCGTTCAACGCGGACCGGAGCGCAGACCTTTCGTACATCGAGGCGGCAGCCCGGAGCATCGCTCCGCAGCTGAACGGCGACGAGCTCGTGATCCTGGAGTCCACGTCGCCCCCCGGCGCGACGCAGCACCTCGGTGACTACCTCATCAGTCTCCGGCCGGACCTTTCCCTAGACCCTGACTCAGGCAAACCGCTGCTCCACGTTGCCCACTGTCCCGAACGTGTCCTGCCGGGACGGGTCATGGTCGAACTGGTGACGAACGATCGAATCGTCGGCGGACTGACCGCTGCAGCCGCTGAAATGGCCCGCGATCTGTACAGCGTCTTCTGCGAAGGATCGATGCATGTCACGGATGCCAAGACCGCCGAAATGGCCAAACTCGTGGAAAACTCCTACCGCGACGTTAACATCGCGTTTGCAAACGAACTCTCGGTGATCAGCTCCAAGCTGGACATCGATGTCTGGGAACTGATTGAACTGGCTAATCACCATCCGCGCGTTAACATCCTGCAGCCGGGCCCCGGTGTAGGCGGCCACTGCATCGCGGTGGACCCCTGGTTCATTGTCTCCGCGGCGCCGGACGAAGCAAACCTCATCCGCCAGGCCCGTGAAACCAACGACGCCAAGCCGGCGTGGGTGATCCAGCAGGTCCAGGACCTCGTCTCGGAGCGTCCCGGCGCCAAGGTTGCCGCCCTTGGCCTGGCGTTCAAAGCAGATATCGACGACATGCGGGAGTCTCCCGCCATCGGAATTGTTGCCGCCCTGAGTGAGCGGCTGCCGGATGTCCTCGTGACCGTCGCCGAGCCGCACTTGGACCAGCTTCCGGTGGCTCTTCGCGGGCTGCAGAACGTTTCCCTGGCCGCAGCAACCGGGAACGCAATCGAAGACGCAGACATAGTGCTCCTTCTCGTTGACCACACGGAGTTCAAGGACTTGGACAGGGGACTCCTCGAGGGTAAGCACGTGGTCGACACCCGCGGAATCTGGCGCTAGGCGCTCGGAAAAGCCAAAAACCACCAGCCTAGGACAACATGAAGTACGCAGATGAGCAGCAGTCATTCTCAGCCACGGCAGCGGCGCGCAGGAAACAGTATCCCGCTGACCTGGACAGCCTCCTTGAAGTACATGAACGGGCGGTTGAGAGGGGCGCGGCGGATGCCGAGGCACTCCGAATGCTCCAAGCTGAGTTCAGCAAGCTTCAGGCTGAATCCGTGCAGCTGCGGGCCGATCTTCAGGCAGCGAGGGAAGAGGTCCGCCGGCTGAGGACAACACTGACCAAAATACGTAAGTCCGCCAGTGTCCGGGTGGGTAAAGCCATGCTTATGCCTGTTAGGGGCATGCGTCGCGCTGCTGTCGTAGCGAAAAATGTGCGTGGATCCGCTGCGACCGCTCAGATCGACGAATCGCCTTCCGCAGCCGCACCACCAATCAAGAGTGCCGTAGCCACCGTTGCAAACGGGCGGTCCGCTCTGCGTCTGCGCCAGGAGGAGCTGCTGCGGCAGGTCAACGCGGAACCGAACGCCGCAAACGTGATGCGTGCTGTTACCCATGCCTATTATGTGCTGGGCGACATTGTGGGCCCTGCAGATCTTATCCGCGAGCACCAATCGGTTTTGGAGTCACTGGATGCTCCGGGCCGGCGCACGGTCGACACGGTTCTGGGCCAGGAGCGGTTGTGGCTTCGCGACCCTGATATTTCGCCCCGCCAGCCTAACCCCGGTTACCTTGCCGAAGAGGGACGCGTGATGTACTGCGCGCACAGCACCGGTCGCTATAACAGCAATGGGTATTCGACCCGGACTGCGGAGCTTGTGCATGGATTGATGAGCGGGGGCATGGACGTGACAGTTGCCGCGCGGCCCGGATATCCGTGGGATGTTTCGGTGGATCAGCCGAAGCCGGCTCTGCACCGATTTACCGCAGATATTCTGGGCGTTGACCACGTTTTCAATCCCGGCCCGTCGTGGACTGTGCAGCCCCTGGACCTTTACTGGCTCGAAGCCACGGATATTTATGTCCGGGAAGCACAGCAAGCACGGGTAGCCGCCGTCCACTCTGCCTCAAACCATGTGACTGCTCTCCCGGCCCTGGCGGCGGCCCGCCGTCTTGGCATCCCCTTCTCCTACGAGGTAAGGGGACTGTGGGAGATTACCGAGGCGTCCGAGAAGCCCTCGTGGGAGGAATCTGAACGTTTTCAGCTTGCCCAGCGTCTTGAAACTCTGGTGGCGGTCAACGCCGACGTTGTTTTCGCCATCACCGAGCAGGTGCGCGAAGAATTGGTCAGGCGAGGCGTGGAGCGGGAGAGAATCCATCTCCTGCCCAACGGTGTGGACACCAATCGGTTTACACCGATGCCGCCCGCTGAGCGGATACGGCGGAATCTTGACCTTCCTGATGGTGTTCCTGTCATCGGATACGCAGGAAGCCTGGTCCACTACGAGGGGATATCAGACCTCCTGAAGGCTGCCGCTATCCTCAAGGAACAGGACGTCGATTTCCGTGCTGTCATAGTCGGTGACGGTGCTGACCTGCTGCGCTTGAGAGCGGAGTCGGCCGAGCTGGGGCTAGGCGACCGGGTCATTTTCCCAGGGCGGATAAAGGCGACCGAGGTACCGGACTACCTGAGCGTCTTTGATGTGATGCCGTGTCCGCGGGTGAGCCTCCCCGTCACAGAACTTGTTTCTCCCTTGAAACCGCTGGAAGCCATGGCCGCAGGTAAGGCGGTGGTCCTGACGGACCTTGCTCCTCTTCGTGAATTTGCGGGTGCTGGGCAAGAGCGTGCACTGCTGGCGGAACCTTCAAACCCGGCGTCCCTGGCCAAGGCCCTGCGCGTCCTCCTGGAAGACGCGGAGCTCCGTCAAGCAATGGGCCGACGGGCCAGGCTTTGGACTATCCGGTCGCGCCAGTGGCGTTCCATCAGCGCAGGTGTCAGCGAGGTCCTTAAGCCGGCGATTGCGAATGCCCAGCTGGCCTTGCCCGGGCAGCGAACGCTGCGGCAGATGTCTGTTGGCATTATTGCGGATGCATTCACGACTGAGGGCCTCCGCCCGGAGGCGCGGCTGACGGAACTGCTGCCTGGCTCGTGGCGTCAGCAGGTTGAGGAGACGCCAATAGATGTTCTGCTGGTGGAATCAGCTTGGGAGGGAGTGAACGGGGAATGGCGGCAGAAAGTCGGCTACTACGATGAGGACAAATTTACTCATCTCCGCGATCTGGTGGACTTCTGCAATCAGCGTTCGATACCGACGATTTTCTGGAACAAAGAGGATCCGGTCCACTTCAACCGGTTCCGGCGCACAGCGGAGATTTTCGACCACGTCTTCACGACTGATTCGGACTGCATCCCGAGTTACGCCGTCTCAGCCGGCCGGCGTTCCCGGACCGTGGCGTCTTTACCCTTCTACGCACAGCCGAAACTGCATAACCCGTTGCCTACGGATTACCCGTATGAGCACGCGGTTGCCTACGCCGGTTCGTTCTATGGAGACCGTTACCCAGCGCGGTCGGCGGAACTGGCACGAATCCTGACGGCCGCCGAGCCATATGGGCTGACTATTTACGACCGGCAGCATCTTAACCCTGACAGTCCCTACAAGTTCCCGGACAGCTTGAAGCGGTTTGTTCGGGGTGGCCTTCCCTACCTTGAAATGGTGAAGGCCTACAAGGCGCATCCGGTCCACATCAACGTTAATTCCGTGGATGAGTCACCCACCATGTTTTCCCGCCGTGTCGCTGAGATATCGGCCTCGGGTGCGGTCGTGCTTAGCGGCAAGGGGGAGGGTGTTTCTCGGGCTATGGCTGGCTTGGTGCAGACCGTCTCAACAGGGGAGGAAGCGGGCGTTCTCCTGGACCGCTGGATGAACGATGAGACAGCCAGGCTGAAGGACGCCTGGTTGGCCTATAGATTGATTCACCGAGGACATACTGCTGCACATCGACTCGCTTACATGCTGCGCTGTGCGGGACTTGTCGTCGAGGCGCCTGCACCAGCGCGCTACGCCGTGAGAATCGGGAAACCTACCCCCGGACTCCTGGCCGCCTTGACCTCGCAGACCGTTTCACCGTCGCTGATCATTTCACCGGTAGCCCCCGAAATGGAGACATCAGGGTTGGCTTTCCTCAACGAGGAAGAAGCAACACCGGCGGCCCTTGACCGGCTTGGCATCGACTGGATAGGAGAGATGCCCCAGTCGGGACTGGACCGGACAACGTACGAAGACCTCCTGACAGCAACGACATACGGGGAATGGGCCGAGATTGGCCTGTATGATGCGGCCAGTCCGAAACCCGGTGGAGGGCTGGTTACCTACGCTGCTGCACCAGAAGGCGCTCCCAAGCTGGTGTCACGGCGCGGCGGCGACGCTGCCAGGAGCCCCCTCCTGCTGAGCCGAGCACCAATCGACGCGGGTCATCGAGTGCTCGCAACCCCCGCGACGGCTCAGCGGAACAGGAAGAACATCCTTATCGCCGGGCATGACCTCAAGTTTGCCGGGGCGGTTATCGATGCACTGACTGCAGACGGACACGCTGTCAGCGTAGATCAGTGGCAGGGGCACAACCAGCATGATGAGGAGCACAGCAGAGAGCTGCTGGCCAAGGCAGATATCGTCTTCTGCGAGTGGACGCTGGGGAATGCCGTTTGGTATTCGAATAACCTGTTCCCGCATCAGCGTCTGGTGACGCGTTTTCATTCCCAGGAACTGTTTACCACTTACACCCTAAAGCTCAACCCGAGCCGCATCGACAAGGTGATCTTCGTTGGCAGGCATATTCAGGATATAGCTATCCGTGATCATGGAATTCCGGCCGATAAATCCATGATCATTCCTAACCCAGTTAACGTAGAAGCCCTCAGCGCCGAGAAACCGGACGACGCGAGATTCACGCTGGGACTGGTTGGCATCGTGCCGGCGCAGAAGGGACTTGGGCGGGCACTCGACTTGCTGGCTCGGCTTCGGACGCAGGATGAGCGGTACCAGCTGCGCATAAAAGGCAAGCGCCCGGAGGAATATCCCTGGATGAGTGCCCGGCCGGATGAAATGGCCTACTACGACGAACAGTATCAGCGGATCGAGAACGATCCTGTCCTCCGCAACGCGGTCCACTTCGACGGGCACGGCGACGACATGCCTGAATGGTACCGAGGAATCGGCGTTGTCCTCTCCCTCAGTGAGTTCGAATCGTTCCACCTGACGCTGGCTGACGGTGCAGCCAGCGGTGCTGTCCCCGCCAGCCTCGCCTGGCCAGGGGCTGATCAGATCTATCCGGCAACGTGGCTCCATCCGAGTGTGGAAGAACTGTCAGCGTACATTCTGAACAACACGGTGTCCGCAGACGTCTGGCGCGAACAGGGCGAGGCATCAGCGCTGTGGGCCGAGCAACGGTTCTCGGCGACAACGGTGATCCCGGCAATCATGGATACCATCCTAGGTAGCCGCACCTCTATATAGCTTTACGCTCTAAGGTCCGGACTGCGGGCCTCAGCCTGTGGCATGTGACATAAATCCAGAGGCCCGATATCAGTCTTCGCTGTTGGGAACCGCCGAAAGCTGATTACTGCGGTCAGCTTTCGGCGGCCTATCACCGGGTACCTTCGAGCTTTCAACAAAACGCATTCCGGGATGGTTGTCCAGAAAATCTCAGTACTACTGGGCAACCTCCGGGGTAGTACGAAGTTATAAACTCTTGTCACCTACGGGCTCCCTAGTTTTGACCGTCCTGATTGGTCCGGCGCCCGATAAGTTCACGGCCCGCACGGGGAACGAACCTGAGCCGCTTGCGAGCTGTCGCGAGCAGGTTCCTAAGATACAGGGGCACGGTTGTCACTGCTCGTCGTTTCGCTTGCAGAAGGAAACGCGTTACCTTAGTTCGTTTTATCCTAATCAATGCTTGGAACCTTGAAACTACCGTCGTGTTCCGCAGCGGCCCTAGGCACGAGTATGTTGTTTCCGAGAGTGGCATCTCTATGGGGCTGCCGGAGCTCATCTCAGGTATCACGAGACGACGCGTTGTGAAAGCAGATGACGTACTGGACCTAACTATTCTGGATGACACGCGTATGCGGTAGGTCCCAGGAAGAATATTGTGAAACACAGCTTTCCGCTCGGTCGAATAAGCAGTTTGCTCCACAACTTTCGAGTCTCGATAAAGTCTGAAAGCATGCTTCGAGCCTGAAGCCGAGAATATCTCAATCGTCAGCTTATTTCCTACTGCACTATGATAAAGCTTGTAAGGAAGGACAGTCTCATTAGACCTATCTACCCACTGGTCAATGTGCGCGCGAAGATAGAGTCTAAAAATCTTTCCGATGTCGGCGTGTGCAATGCCAGGAAGTAACAACGGCGAAACCGCGATACCATGCTCTTCAGCGTCAGCTATCAACGGTACGACGTGCTTTTTGTAGTGATGGTCCGCTTCACCAACAACGACAAAGATGGTCGTCGTCGATGAAGCATTTCGCATAAGTCCAGGAATGATCGAGTTTAGACGACTGATATCATCTGGCGTGGTGCCGCCAGTCATAAACTCAAGTATGTTGGGGTGTGGTCCGCTGAGGAACGAGCCGATTCTAGTTTGGGGAGCTCCAACGATGATCCGATCAACACCGAGTGCCAGACCATGGATAAGGGCACCAGAGCCGCCTTTTGAGGATCCGGCAGTGGCAACCTTAGTAGCATCAAGACCGTGTTCCGCCATGATCTTTTTGATCAAATTCTGTACTGAATCAAAAATTCCGGTTGACTCGTGATCAGAATAATAATAAGCACCTTGGTCACCAAAGTCGTCAAGTATGTAGAGCGCCGCTGTATCAGTTTGATCAATCGTCGACTTGTAGTTGTATGTAAAGTCTCCGGCCCCATGGATGGCGGTAAAGCAGACAACTAGGCGCTCTGTTGTCCCATTAGCGGCTGGCTGAAATAGGTAGTTTAGTAAAACCGCGCCTTGGTAACGCCTCCACCCGTCTTTATAGAAAATCCCCCGATCTGTATAGGAAAATTCTGCAAGACGGATGGAACTCTGTATTTCGGCGCTCTTCCCGCTGAACTCTATAGAAACAACACTGCTAGGTACAGCCTCGCCAAAGTTTGGAAATGTCCAGCCCAAGGGACGCGGTTTCAACCTTCCCTTATGAACGGTCAGTCGAGTCGGAACGTTGGCCCGGAATATGAGGTCCATGACCTTTTTTTCTCCATTAAAAAGCTCGAAACCTTGCCCATGGACCACTGCCGTGACATGCGCGCCTAGATTCCAAAGTAGTTGGTAGGTATGTTCACCCCCACTAGTGACCGTGTCAACGAGATTAATACGAGGCGACCCGGACGACTCGTCTATCTCAAGTTGCCGCGTGTGTTTTGTATCTTTATAACGAGCGTTGGTACCTTCAACGAGCACTCGGCTACATGTCTGTTCCTCGACAACAAGGTTGACAGACGCTGAACGGTCATCCGTTCGCGGGAGGCTACGCCCATCAACAACCAAACTATTATGTGAAAATTGAGAATAAGCGTAGCGTGAAAGTGGGTCCTTGTAATCGTAACTATAGGGGCCGGATTCGGCCAATAAGTCCATGTCTCCGCTGCGTAGAAAAAGGCTTAGGTCATCTGAGTGCTTGTGGTAGCCAGAATTGTACGCCGCCGAAAAAAATGCATAGGTGGCGTTTCTGTCGTTCCACGCGCTCCTATATATTAGATAGCCGGTCTGGGGCAGAACAAGAAATCTCTCTTTAGGCGGGCTGCCCTGGCGGCCGCCTGAAGCCGCGTAAAGGAATTCTTTACTGGGGAAGGTTCGAAGGAATGCCCTGGTGTTTACAGGACGCTGTGCTGTATCACTGATAGGCGGGTACAGGCCATTCGGCATTAGTGCATGGGTTGCGTATGTTTCAGCTTTAGAGAGAAGGGTGCCGAATTTTTCAGCGTTTTTGTGTTCGATGCTCGCGGCCAAGCGTTGGACCACGGAGACATATCGACAGACCATTATATGGTAGGTAGGGGTGTTTTCAATATGAACCCCTTCTGCGGTAAAACACGAACTGAAGTATTCATCTAAGCGACTGAATGCCAACTGCATGAACGTTTCGCGGGTGGCATCCTCGATCCAGTCGCCGAGGATCGAATAGTATAAGAGCGCCAGGTCCTGGAACATTCCATGATTATTTCCCGGAGAATGGAAGGCTGAGTCTGTCAACAATACGGCAGTCTCGTCCATCAGGCGACGCACAAACTCAAGGGAGTCCGGATCGACGTTTTCCGCGAGAATCGGTTGGAGTCTGAGAAGGATTATGAGGCGTTGAGCGGTAGTCTCGTCGTGGTAAGCCATAGGCGACCCCCCAGGGTACTTCCCGTTTACGGCTGACCAGGATTCGATAATACGCATGGCTGCGCGGCAAGCTTCCACCTTTGTGCGCTCTCCTGCCAATACCGTTCCAAACCAGTCCATGAAAAAAAGAAACGCGTGAAGAAAACGTTCGTGGCTGCGCGAATCTCGTTCTCCCCACACATCGCTCTCATTCAGAGAGACGCTGGGGTACGCGGCTGAAGTTAGAACTTGCTCTTTGAGAAAGAGGTCCGCTCGCTGCTGTTCGGCCGGACCACGAGGTGAAGTAAATTGTTCAAAAACAATCTTTCGCATAGCGGTGAGTTGAGTTTCAGTGAACATGTCTGGTTTTTTTCTCACCTTGATCGTTCAGCGTAGGCTTTCGAATTTCACGGGGAAGGTTGTCTCCCCAGTTTTCGAGAGCGTAATCAATAAAACCATTTAGGACTTCGCGGTAAGGCATATTATGACCAGAGGCAAAACGTTCAACGACGAACTGGACGTTGCCGTCGGAGGAAGTTGCGGTTTCAGGACCCATCCCTAGAACTCGCGCGAATGGCTTGAGATGGTTTTCCACGTGGAAGGCATCATCGTCGTTCTGCACGTAGATGATCTGGTAGGTCGTGGGACGCTCAGCTGCGATCCGGGTCACCAGGCTGACACGCTTCCCGAGCTCGTCCAACTGAAGTGGGGAGGCCATTTCGGGAAAAAGTGTTTTTTGATAGGCAGATACGGACTTGGCCCAATACCGCCGGATAGCGGTTTGCGGGTTGAAGACAAGGGCCCGCGAACCGGGAGTGGCTGCTGCGAGATTAACCGAAGCGAATCCACCGCCTGATCCACCGATAAAGAGTATTTTTTTCACGCCCAACTGTTCAGACACTAACCGGACGATCGAACTAAAACGCTGCGTCAGGTCATCATGCGAGTCCCCGGTAAACCAAGCAAGTTCCAGCCCTGCGTTACTCTCGAGTGCACCATCCGCGAGGAAGAGTAGATTCTCCGTTCGGGCCTCAAGAGTTGAAAGAAATTCGAATCGCGGAACCTTGTATTTTGCTCGGGGAAGTGCACCGTGACTGACAACGAGCAGCGTGTCTGACCCTGTATTCTGCAAAAGAAAGCGGGCTGGGAACTTTTCTCCGATAGCCTTACGAGGCGCTATCCGGTGCTCTGTACGCCCCGCCCTCCTGACATTTAGCTGCTCCGGATCACTCCACCGCAGAACCGGCGCCCGGTGGTGCGCATCCCAGTTCCACTGGGGATTCGCGCCTGTGCCAGTCACATCCAGGGCAGAGGCAAGCTGCTCCGAAACGCTGTGAAAGTGAGAATCCCTGATGTTCAGGGGCGACGGACCAAGCTGATGACCCGATGCAGCGGTTGTCTTGCGTTCCTTTATGACCCTGATACCCCGTCGGCGGAGATGACGGTAGTACGGTTTGAACGCGGCATTGGCGGCTCGTGAGCGCAGGCCAAATGGCAGCTCGAGCCCTTCGCCGTTCTCATCATGCGAAGCCCATGGCATCTGGAGCACGAATGTCTTTGAACGCAGTCCCAGGCTAGTTATCAAATCAACGAAGCGATCGGCCGCAGCCTTCCACAAAACCAGGTGCTCACGCGTTCCAAACCTGACAAAATTTGAAATCGCTGCCCCGTGCAACTCTGCGTTCTTCAACTGCGGGGACGCCGTGATGAAAGTTCCGTCTGTCAGGGCGTGCACGCCGAAGCGCTCGTCGGCCAGATCCCACAGGATGCAGTCAACGTTTGAGGTTTTTTCCTCCACCTCGGCAGGAAGGGAGGCTAGAGCATCCTGCCTGACCTGATGCGCGGCTGCGCCCGTCAGCCCCGGTGGCAGCTCAAAGCTCACACCGCTTGGACCGTTCATGGCGCTTATCAGGGACTGGCGGACGACATAGCCCGTTCTCGCAACACCTTCACTGTAGTTATTGACCAGGCCTGCGGCGGCATGACTCCCGTAGACAAAAACTTTTCTGTCAGGCATCGCCGAAGTCTGCGATCCGTGACCCAACCCCGAGCAGCTCCTCGATGGCCGCAACGGTGCGCGAGGCAGCCTTTCCGTCACCATAGGGGTTCACCGCGTTGGCCATGGAATCGAAATATCTCTGGTCGTTCAGCAGTTGGTCCACCTCGGTGACGATCCTGTCCTCGTCGGTGCCGATCAGCTTGACCGTGCCGGCAACAACGGCTTCCGGGCGCTCGGTGTTTTCCCGCATGACCAGCACCGGCTTGCCCAGGCTGGGAGCTTCTTCCTGGACTCCGCCGGAGTCGGTCAGGACTACATGGGACATCGCGAGCATCCGGGTGAATTCACCGTAGGCAAGCGGCTCGACCACGAGGACGTTTTCCTTCCCCTCGATAAAGGGCATCACGGCAGCGCGGACCACCGGGTTCTTGTGGAGGGGAACAACGATGGTGAGCTCCGGCTCTGCATCGGCGATCCTGGCCAGTGCCCGGCCAACGCCGCGCATGGCCTCGCCCTGGTTTTCGCGGCGGTGCGTGGTGACCAGCAGGATGCGTCCGCCGTCCTCCGCCAGCTTTTCCAGTACGGGATCGGAGAACGGAACCTTCTTGTCGACGGTCATGAACAGGGCATCAATGACCGTGTTGCCGGTGACAGCGATATCGGCGGCGGGAATGTTCTCCTTGAGCAGGTTGTCCCGGCTCGTGGTGGTCGGCGCCAGGTGCAGGCTGGCAATTTGTGACGTCATTTTGCGGTTGGCTTCCTCCGGGAAGGGAGAGAAGAGATCACCGCTGCGCAGGCCCGCTTCAACGTGGACGACGGGAATGCTGTGGTAGAACGCAGCGATGGCGCCGGCAGTGGATGTTGTCGTGTCACCCTGGACAACAACCGCATCGGGACGGCTGACGCTGAAGAGCTTGTCCAGGCCGTCAATGGTCTTCGTCAGGATGCCGTTAAGGGTCTGGCCCGGAGAGAAAATATTGAGGTCGTGGTCGGGAACGATCCCGAAGAGGCCGTTCACCTGGTCGAGCATGGACCGGTGCTGACCGGTGACTGTCGTAAACTGCTCCAGCGTGGTGGATTCGTGCAGCGCAGCCACAATAGGCGCCATCTTGATGGCTTCAGGACGAGTGCCGTAGATAGGCATAATGAGTGGCATAGCGGTACCCCATGGTTCATACGAGTGTGAGCGTAGTCCGCCGATTCTATCCGCTTTCCGGATTTCCCGGGTTCTGCCCCGTATCCGGGCGGCCTCTAGCCGAAAAGCACCAGCAGGACAACCAGGGCCGGAACCGACGCTGAAACCAGGACCGACAAGGCGATGACAACGGCGCGCTTCCGCCGATACGAGCGCGCCGGCTCCGGCCTCACGGCACCCGCCGGCCGGACAGCGCTGACTTCTTCAGCCTCGCCGGCGTTCCAAGAACCCATGTGCCGCGCAGCCGCAGCCTCCATATGCAGCCGTTTACCCATGGGCACCACTTTCGCACAGATTCTCCCTGCGTTCTCGGCCGCTGTCAGGGCCCTGCGGTAGGCTTCCTTGATGACAGGCTGCTCCGGGTGAACGGTGCCTTGGATGACAACAAGGCACTGGCTACAAACCCTTCGGGGCAGCAGCATGAGCATCAGCAAGGAACGGGACTACTTTGCAGACTAAGATCACCGCCAACGCGCAGGCGCTGAAGCGATGGTTGAGCAAGGCAGAAATCTCGCTGGGAAACCACAGCGACCGGCTGAACGCCATCAATATCTTCCCTGTAGCCGACGGCGACACCGGCACCAACCTGTACCTCACCATGAGGGCCGCCTCCGCTGCAGCCGCAGAACTCGACACCCAGGACATCGGCGAACTGCTCTCAGCAGCAGGCCGCTCCGCCATGGAACAGGCGCGGGGCAATTCCGGCACCCTGCTCTCCGTCTTCCTCACCGCGATGGCCGAGCCGCTGGCAGGCGACACCCGGCTTTCGGCGCCGTTGCTGGCCCGGGCACTGGAACGGGCGCAGCTGCGTTCCTGGTCCGTGCTCAGTGATCCGGTGCCCGGCACCATGCTCTCGGTCCTGGAGGAAGCAGCCCGGGCCGCTTCCCGCGTTGAACCCGCCCAGACCGGGGATGATTCCAACGCCGGGCTGGCCGAGACACTGCGGGCAGTGATGACCGCCGCGCTTGCCGCCGTCATCCGCACCGAAGAGCAGCTCAAAACCCTTACCGATGCCCGCGTGGTGGACGCCGGCGGCGTCGGCTTCCTGCTGGTGCTGGACGCGCTCCGCGCCGCTGCCCTCGGTGAGGAACTGCAGGGCGAGCTGCTGGACGGCCTGCACGGCTACGACGTCCAGGATCCGCACATCCACAGCACCCAGCCGCAGCTGGAGGGCGTGGAAGTGATGTGCACCATCGTCCTTTCCCCACTCGACGCAGCCACCATGAGGCTGCAGCTGGACGAACTGGGGGAGTCCGTCATCATGAGCGCCGTCAGCCCTGTCGGCGACGGGTACCGCTGGCGGGTCCATGTGCACACGCCGGACGCCGGGGCAGCGCTGGAGCTTCTGCGCACCGTTGGGGAACCAACCAACGTCACGATTACCGAGCTCTCCGCCAACGGGCACCAGACAAGCGAAATCCCGCAGGTTCCCGTCCCCGGCGCCACAGCCGGCGGCGGCCTGGCCCGCGAAGCCTAAGCCTCCATGCAGGACAGGATCCCCGGCGAACTCGACTATCCACTCGACCGCCGGATCGGCAAGAAGTCTGCGGACAAGATCGAGAAGCAGCTCGGCATCACGACCGTGGGGGAGCTGCTCTTCCACTTTCCCCGCCGCTATCTTGAACGCGGCGAGCTGACCCGTATTTCGGAGATACCCTTCGACGAAGAAGTGACCCTGGTGGCGCGGGTCCAGTCGAACAACTCGCGGCGCATGCAGACACGCAGAGGCATGATCGTGGAGATCACGGTCACGGACGACGCCGACGGATCCCTGGGCCTGCTGCACCTCACCTTCTTCAACGGCTACAACGCCCAGAAGGAACTGCAGGTGGGCACTCGGGCGATGTTCTCGGGCAAGGTCGGCGTGTACAAAGGCCAGCTCACGCTGACCAACCCCAACTATGTCCTGCTGGACGATGAGGCCGACGACGAGGAAGAAGCACGCCGGCCCATCCCGGTCTACCCGGCGACGGCGAAGCTCACCAGCTGGGACATCAAAAAGACCATCGACGTGCTGCTCGACAGCCTGCAGACTGAACGCCTGGGTGATCCGGTTCCCCAGGCCATCCGCGCCAGGGACAAGCTGATGGCGCTGCCGGCTGCTTTCGAAGCCATTCACCGGCCCGCAGAAATTGAACAGGCCTACAAAGCCAGGCACCGCTTCCGTTACCAGGAAGCACTGGTCCTGCAAACCGCACTGGCACGCCGCCATGCCCAAACCGCCCGGCAGGACGCGACAGCGCGCCCGCCCGCAGCGGGAGGGCTCCTGGAATCCTTCGACGCCGCTCTGCCGTTCACCCTCACAGCGGGCCAGGCACGCATCGGCGGCGAACTGGCCGCCGACCTTGCCCGGCCGCACCCCATGAACCGGCTGCTCCAAGGTGAAGTCGGCTCCGGCAAGACCCTGGTAGCCCTGCGGGCCATGCTCCAGGTCATTGATGCCGGGGGACAGGCAGCCCTCCTGGCACCCACCGAAGTCCTCGCCGCCCAGCACTACGCCTCCATCACCCGGACCCTGGGTCCGCTGGCGGAGGGCGGCCTGCTTGGCGGCAGCGAACTCGGTACCCGGGTCACTCTGCTGACCGGCTCCATGTCCGCCTCCCAGCGCAAAGCGGCCCTCCTGGACGCAGCGTCCGGCGAGGCCGGGATTGTCATCGGAACCCACGCCCTGCTCTCCGAGAACGTGCAGTTCGCGGACCTGGGCCTGGTGGTGGTGGATGAACAGCACCGCTTCGGCGTCGAACAGCGTGACATCCTGCGGACCAAGGGCCGCAACGGCACGCCCCACCTGCTCGTGATGACAGCGACGCCCATACCCCGAACCGTCGCCATGACGGTGTTCGGCGACCTGGACGTCTCCACGCTGGACGAACTTCCGGCCGGCCGGGCCCCGATCTCCACCTACCTGGCCCCCCTGGCAGACAAGCCGGCCTGGGGGCCGCGGATCTGGGCACGGGCCCGGGAAGAGATCGACGCCGGGCGCCAGGTCTACGTGGTCTGCCCCAAAATCGGGGACCAGGACGAAGAGCCCGGCACGGAACTGGCCGCCGTCGACGACGCGCCCCAGCAAGCAGCCCAGCGCAATCAGCGGCCGCTGGCCGCCGTCACGGACGTGGTGGAACGGCTGCAGGAACTGCCTGTCCTTGCCGGGATTCGGCTCGGCATGCTGCACGGCAGGATGGACCCGGCCGACAAATCAGCGGCCATGGACGCCTTTAACCGGGGGCAGATTGACCTGTTGGTCTCCACCACCGTCATCGAGGTGGGTGTGGACGTGCACAACGCCACCATGATGGTGATTCTCGACGCCGAACGCTTCGGAATCTCCCAGCTGCACCAGCTGCGCGGCCGGGTGGGACGAGGCGGCCTGCCCGGAACCTGCCTGCTGGTGACGAACCTGGAGGCCGGGCACCCCAGCCGGGAGCGGCTGGACGCCGTCGCAGCCACAACCGACGGCTTCGAGCTTTCCCGCCGCGACCTGGAGCTGCGCCGCGAAGGCGACATCCTGGGCGCCTCCCAGTCCGGAGGCCGGTCCACCCTCAAGCTTCTGCGGGCCATCCAGGATGAAAAGGTGATCGAGAAGGCGCGTGCCGATGCCTATGGCCTGATTGGCGAGGACCCGGACCTGCTTGAGCATGCAGGCCTGAACGAGGCCATCGAGGCCTACCTCAACCCGGAGAAGGAAGCCTTCCTGGAAAGAGGCTGATTCCGGGCCGGGTGCGCCGGCTGGCTAGAGTGGAACCCATGAGCCGCATCATTGCCGGGGCCGCCGGCGGATCCACCCTGTCCAGCGTTCCGGGATCAGGAACCCGCCCCACCACGGACCGTGTCAAGGAAGCGCTGTTCTCGAGGCTGGAGTCCTACGACATCCTCTCCGGCGCCTACGTCCTGGACCTCTTCGCCGGTTCGGGCTCCCTCGGCGTCGAAAGCGCAAGCAGGGGCGCAGCCCGGGTGGACCTGGTGGAGCTCGCCGAAAAAGCCGCTGCCGTCTGCCACCGCAATGCCTCACTGGTCAACAAGGTCCTCGGCCGCGAAGCCGTCCAGGTGCACCGGGCCAAGGCAGAGACGTACCTGCTGCGGGTGCCGGAAGCCCTGAAATGGGACCTGGTCTTCCTGGACCCGCCCTACACCCTGGACGAAGAAGGCCTCGCCGCCGTCCTCAAAACCCTGGAAAGCCACCTTGCCGACGGCGCCGTCGTCGTGGTGGAACGCTCCACCCGTTCCCCCGAACCGTCCTGGCCTGCCGGCCTGGAACGCTTCAGCGAAAAAGCCTACGGCGAGACAACACTCTGGTTCGCCGAGCCGGCGGGGGAGCCGGAAGAGGACTCCTGATGTCAGCTTCCTGAAATGAAGGCGTCCACGTCGGTTCCGGTCAGCACTGCCGCCGGATGGGGTCCGGCCGCCAGCAGGGCCGTGGTCCATTCCACCGGCCACCGGAACGGAACTCCAACCAGCACAATGTTCCCGGGGTGACGGCCGGTAAACATGCTGGTTTCGGCGAGAGCGGCCACATCGCCGCCGTTCCCGAAGACCTGCTGCATCGCCGCCGCCTGGCGGCGCGCGAACGCCAGGGGCGGATCGTCGCCCACGTTGACCAGCAGTACGCCGGACGGAGCCAGCAGGTCTTTGAGCTCGGCGTAGAAACCGGCCGACGCCAGATGCTCCGGAGCGTCGGCCCCGGCGAAGACATCGAGCACCACCGCATCAAAGGAACCGGATTCGAACCTGTGCAGCTCCGCACGGGCGTCACCGATCACGGTTTCCAGAACGGTCCCTTCGGGCAGCGGCAGGTACGCCAGCACATAGTCGAGCAGTTCCCGTTCCAGTTCCACGGCCGTCTGTTCCGAGCCGGGCCGCGTGGCCTGCAGGTAGCGCGCCAGGGTGAGGGCTCCGGCGCCCAGGTGCAGGGTCCGCAGCGGACGGCCGGGCTCGGCGGCCACATCCAGCACATTGCCGATGCGGCGGAGGTATTCGTAGAAGATCTCTTCCGGCCGGGCGAGGTTCACATGGGACTGCTGCGCCCCGCCGATGGAAAGGATCCAGGCGCCTTCCGTGTAAGCGTCTTCGTCAAGTTCGGCGTGCGCGCCGATGCCCCGCAGCAGGCGCGACGGTGGCCGGCCGGGCATCACAGCACCTCGCCGAGGCGGGCGATGCGCTCAGCGGCTTCCTGGAGCACATCGAAACGCTTGCAGAACGCGAACCGCAGCAGGGTCTTTGTCCGCTCCGCGCCCTCGGGATGGCAGAACGGGGCCACCGGGATGGCCGCAACGCCCACGAGTTCCGGCAGGCGCCGGGAAAGACCGGTGGCGTCCTCGATGCCCAGGGGAGCGACGTCGGCGATGACAAAGTAGGTTCCCTGCGGCTGGAACACGTCCAGTCCGGCTGCCCGCAGGCCGGTGGACAGGACGTTCCGCTTGGCGCGGAGGGTGCCGGCGGCTTCGGCAAAGAAGGAATCATCCATTCGCAGTCCATCCGCGACTGCCGCCTGGAACGGAGCGCCGGAGCTGTAGGTGAGGAAGCTCTTCACCGTGCGCACAGCAGCGACCAGTTCAGCGGGTCCGGTCAGCCAGCCGATCTTCCAGCCGGTCAGGGAGAAGGTTTTCCCGGCCGAGGACAGCGTGATCGTCCGCTCTGCGGCCCCGGGGAGGGTGGCGACCGGGATGTGCTGCGGACCAAAGGTGAGGTGCTCATACACCTCATCGGTGACGATGACGGCGTCGTGCTTCACTGCCAGGTCCACGATCCGCTGCAGGACCGGGAGAGGGAAGACGGCGCCCGTGGGATTGTGCGGATTGTTCACCAGCACCACGCGGGTCCGGTCGGTGAAGGCCTGCTCCAGCGCGTCCAGGTCCGGCAGGAAGTCAGGGGCCAGCAGGGGAGCGGTGGTGTGCGTGGCGCCGCTGAGGCCGATCATGGCCCCGTAGGAGTCATAGAACGGTTCGAAGGTCAGCACCTCGTCGCCCGGTCCGGTCAGCGCCAGCAGCGTGGCAGCGATGCCTTCGGTGGCGCCGGTGGTCACCATGACTTCAGTCGCAGGATCCGGAGTCAGCCCGTAGAAGCGCTCCTGATGCTCGGCGATGGCTTCCCGGAGCACCGGCACCCCCATGCCCGGCGCGTACTGGTTGGCCCCGGCCAGTATCGCCTTGCGGGCCGCGTTGCGGATCTCCGCCGGTCCGTCCTCGTCCGGGAATCCCTGTCCGAGGTTGATCGCCTGGTGCCGGCCAGCCAGCGCAGTGATCTCTTCGAAGATGGTGATGCCGAGGTTGCCGTCGCCTCCGAGCAGGTTAGCCCCCGCCGCCGTCCGCTGCCAGGGAGCCGGACATCCGTCCCGTGAGTCTCTGAGCATGTGCGTCCGGGGTGTTGAGGTCATGTCTTTAAGTATCACCCGAACTAGGCAACAGGATGGGAAAAGTCTGGCTTTGTTTGGGACGAGCCAAGGTGGGGAAGTGCACAGCGGACAGGCGTGTCCTGGATATACATGGTCAAAGACCCGGCGTGGAGGCAGGAATCTTCACTTGGGGTAATATCTACACGTGCAAAATGTAACAAATAAGACTCTTCCCTCCCCGGCACCCACAACTGATTGGGAAAACCGTGGGCGTTGGGCGCAACTGACACGGACAACGCTCGCGGAAAGTATTGCAAAGTTTGGTTGGGAGATCGGAGACCACACATATGGTCGTCCCACTGTCTTTGAACGGACAGCCAGGCTTAGGATCGGTAAGTTCTGTTCCATCGCTGCGGGTGTCGAGATAGCTCTGGGCAACCACCGGACAGACTCAGTTTCGTCGTATCCTTTCGGCACTTTGGGCAAATGGTGGCCGTCAGCAACGGGAATTTCCGATCACAGTTCCCGCGGTGACGTGGTGATTGGAAATGACGTCTGGATTGGCGCGTCATCGTTCATCTCATCGGGCGTCACAGTAGGTCACGGTGCTGTGATAGGCGCTCACGCCGTAGTCACGAAAGATGTTGCGCCATACTCCGTTGTGGGGGGGAATCCCGCAAAAGTAATAAAGTACCGGTTCGACCCTGAAGTTATCGAACAGTTACTCGAAATTTCGTGGTGGGATTGGACTGATGAGATCATCGACGCTCATCTTCCGCTTATGCTGCGTGGAAGTGTCACAGATTTTATTGCAGAGGCACAAGCATTGAAGCTTTAAAGAATCATCCGTAGGAATACCAACTAGGACTTCGGGGGAGCTTCTTCCGCTCGAAGCGCGCCAATCAGTCACCCGCCGACGAATAGGTTCTGTGCGGCATATCCTCGAGGGGAGCAAGGGGCAACTTGGAAGAAAGATTCTAGATTTTAGACGGATGCAAGCTAATGGCTTGCATCGAGATGACCGGCTTAGAGTCGGAGAGCGATAGTCTCTGGCGGACAAAAAGTCGCAAACTGCATGATTCTGTGTGGTTATGCTGGTGGATTCATGCTTGGGCCGGACAACAGCGGTAGGGCACTGGTTTATTACTGCGGACGGATCGGCGGATGGTGCGCCTCATCAGATGCGTCCAGGGTGGCGTCCACCTCCTGTATGAGACGTCTATGAAATGGTTTTCAACGTTTTCTCGCGCCGGTCTGAGGGGCGCAGGGGATTGAGTGCCAGACTTGAATCTGCAATCTCGAAGTCCTTCCGGCCGCTGCAACTGTCTTCTATGGGAATGCTCCGCCCCGAAAGCTCCCACGCTAGCACTGGGAACGAGGACCAGTATGGCGCAAGGATATAGCTGGATGAAGCCAGGAGATAAGTGTCTACTACACTGGCCATAACACCCTCAGTTGAATTGTACCCGCCCTTGTCGGTAAGGGCGACACTTTCTGGATACGTGGCAATGAGTCTTTCCTGCACTTCAGGTACGTCACAGGAAATGAAAAACTTGACATCCGAGTAACTTTGCCTAATTTCATTCATTCGACCGATGTACCACTCGATCGGTGACATCTTGAGGGTCTTGGCATGCGCCATGTGGTTTGTCCTGATGGAAACGCCGACATAGGGAGCTCCAGCCAAGGGCTGGAATGTGTCAATGACACGCTCCTGGATGACTGCGGCAGGGATCAACTCGCGGAGCCGTTGAGCCCACGACGGTGCTCCATCCGGGATGGTCACCGCGTCCCCACTGCGTAGGTGCCAGACCATGTCAGCCTTATTGAGAGCTTCAGCGTCTTTAACGTAGGGGTAAGTCTTGTTGATCTTCACCGATTCTGCCCACGGGATTTCGGTGTGGTCGAAATGCCATAAGTTCGTCAAAGCGGGCTTGAATAGGTCCGTCTGAGGCCATGCATAGAGGAAGTCTCGGCCCATACTCTGGGCGAGACTCAACGCGCTGAGGGTGAAGCGCATTCTATTCCCCAGTCCCGCGTTGCTTACGTTCGTGGCTAGAAGGGTCGGACCAGTCAGACGTATTTCCACAGACAAGACGTTAGCACCGCTTATGGATAGTTGCCCGTACCGCCGTGCCTGACCTGGCCGGCAGCCGGGAACCGGGTAGATTCGACGTATGCGACGCGCCGTATGCCCCGGATCCTTCGACCCCATCCACAACGGACACCTGGAAGTCATCGCCAGGGCCACGAACCTCTTCGACGAGGTGATCGTGGCGGTTTCAACGAACTACGCCAAGAAGTACCGGTTCTCCGAAAAGGAACGCCTCGAGATCGCCTCCGAGACGCTGGGGTCCCTGGCGGGGGTGTCGGTTGTGCCCATGGGGCAGGGGCTGCTCGCGGAGTTCTGCCGGGAGCACGGCGCCAGCGCCGTCGTGAAAGGCCTGCGGTCCGTCCAGGACTACCAGTACGAGCTGCCAATGGCTGTGATGAACCGGCAGCTCACCGGTGTCGAAACCGTCTTCCTCGCAGCGGAGAGTTCCTACACGCACTTGTCCTCAAGCCTGATCAAGGAAGTTGCCGCGTTGGGCGGGGACATCACTGACTACGTTCCGCGGGCGGTCCTCAAACGCCTGTCCGCCTGAGCTAGCCGATAGGAGAGGCGCACGCCGGGCGAACAAACGCTGCGGCTACGCCTCCGGTTTCCTCCGTGAAGCGTCCCAGCCACTGGACGGGACCGAGGTCAGGTTCCGACCCGACCATGGTCACGCGGGCGTTGGTGCACTGCTTGATGTTCGCCTGCGCCCGGACGACGTGGTATTTCGACGTCACCACGACGATGTCCTCCCAGCCGTTGTCGGCAGCCAGACGGGCAATGGACCGGGCTTCGGCCCGCGTGGACAGGGGGCTCGGGGCGAAGCACTTGATGGCAGGGTTCGTCGAGTAGTTGCACACCAGGTCCATGTTGGCGTTGCCCGGTGTGTCGGTGGTGGAGAGCACCAGGACAGGTGCCTGTCCTTCGCGCACCAGCGCCTGCCCCACAGGCAGGCGCTCCGAAGCCGCACCGGCCAGGACGATTACAGCGTCGGCACGGGCAGGGAGGTCTTCCGTGTGCGGAAAGTAGAAAAGGTTCATGGCGACCAGGAGCCACACCAGGAGTGCGGAAAGCGCGGCACCGGTAAGGGCGGCTAGGAGGCGCAGGGACCTGGTACGTCGAAAGAACACCTCCCAAGACTAGGCGAGAGCAGCCGCAGCCCTTGAATCCGGCGTCGGACTGTTCCTGCCTTAGACTGGTAAAGGATGGCCGCGCCGGGTACCGCCCGCCGCGCGGCGAAGTGGCCCTGGATGGCCGGTTTGAGAGATTCCCCCCGGTCAGGCTAAGATGATATGTCGGTCTATGTTCTACAGGAGTTCTCATTAGCGTTTCATCGCGGTCATATCCGAGTTCCCCCTTGGCAGTAAATGTCAAGGATCTCGGGCGCAGCCCGGGAACCATGCGGACCATGCATGAGCATGTGCCGGCACCGAAAGACTTCGGTGTTGCGCTGATCGGCGTACCTGATGGATCGGACCTTGAGCTCGATCTGCGGTTTGAGGCCGTGCACGAAGGGATTTTGGTATCCGGAACCGCTGTTGTTCCCGTCAGGGGAGAATGCGGACGGTGCCTGACGCCCATCGCGTACGACCAAGACGTCGATGTGCAGGAACTCTTCTACTACGAGGACGCTGAGTCCTTCGGAGAAGAAGAGGAAGAAGAGCAACGCCGGATCGAGCGAGATGTCATCGATCTTGAACCGGTTTTGCGGGACGCAGTGGTTATTTCCCTGCCGTTCCAGCCGGTGTGCCGGGAGGACTGCGAAGGCCTTTGCCCCGAATGCGGGGTGCGCCTTGAGGAGGATCCGGGTCACCACCATGAAGTCGTGGATCCTCGCTGGGCAGCCCTCGCCGGGTTGACTGGCACCGCCGCTGACAACGAAGCGGCAAAAAGTACAGAGTCAGACGAGAGAGAAGAGAGTTAGTCGTGGCTGTTCCCAAGCGGAAAATGTCCCGCTCGAATACGCGTGCACGCCGGTCCCAGTGGAAGGCAACTGCGCCCAACCTGGTGAAGACCGTTGAGAACGGCCGCGTTACCTACAGCCTGCCTCACCAGGCCAAGGTCGTAACCGACTCTGCAGGTACCGCGCTGTTCCTTGAATACAAGGGCCGCAAGGTAGCGGACGTCTAAGACCAGTGTTTGCCCCTTTTGCCGCATGCCGTCAAGGCAGGCAGCGGAGGGGCGCACTGCTTTTCGGGGCAAAATCACCAAGTGAAAAACACTGAAGAGCTTCTGAAGCGTCTCGGCGTCGATATCGATGCCGCGCCGCTTCGTCTTGCGCTCACCCACCGGTCCTACGCCTACGAACACGGCGGAATCCCCACGAATGAAAGGCTGGAGTTCCTCGGCGACTCCATCCTGGGCTTTTCCGTGACGGACGCCCTGTACCGGGATAACCCGGATCTCTCCGAAGGCGAGCTCGCCAAACGGCGTTCCGCCGTCGTGAGTACCAAGGCCCTTGCCTCTGTAGCCCGCCAGCTGAACGTCGGCGACTGCATCCTCCTCGGACAGGGCGAGAAACTTACCAACGGCAAGGACAAGTCCTCCATCCTTGCCGACACCACCGAAGCCCTGATCGGGGCCGTGTACCTGTGCCATGGCATGGAAACCGCGCGTTCCATGGTCATGCGCCTGATCGGTCCGCTGCTCCAGGACGCGGAAGCCCTCGGAGCCGGCACTGACTGGAAGACCAGCATCCAGGAAATCGCCGCCGCCCGGAAACTGGGTGACATCGAATACCGCGTTACCGGCTCCGGTCCGGACCATTCCCGCAGCTTCGTGGCCGTCCTGCACATCGGCGGCCGCGCGTACGGCACCGGAACAGGGCGCTCCAAGAAGGACGCCGAACAGGAAGCCGCCGCTGATACCTGCAGGCTTCTGCGCGAAGCAGGCACGCTGCCCCTGCCCGGCGGGACGTCCGCCCCCGCCGGCGCTTAACCTGCCGTGCCCGAGCTGCCCGAAGTCGAGGTAGTCCGCCGCGGACTGGCCCGCTGGGTGCGTGGCCGCACGATCCTTCACGTAGAGGTCCTGGACCCGCGCTCCGTCCGCCGTCACGCCCCCGGCCCTGAGGACCTGCGCGGCAACCTGGAAGGCGCCCGTGTCCTGGACGTAGCGCGGCGCGGCAAATTCCTGTGGATGCCGCTCGTGGAAGCCACAGCGCCCGACGCCGCCCCGCCGTTTGCACTCATGGCGCACCTGGGCATGAGCGGGCAGCTGTTAATGGAGGACTCAGCCCTGCCGGATGAAAAACACCTTAAGGTCCGGTTCACGCTCAGCCCCGCCGTGGACGATGACGGCGTTCCCATGCCCGCAGAACTGCGCTTCGTGGACCAGCGGATCTTCGGCGGGGTCTTCCTGGCCGATCTGCTGCCCACTCCTGACGGGGAACCCGGAGGGCTGTCCGAAACCGGACTGGCCCTGGTTCCCTCTGAGGCAGCGCACATTGCCCGTGATCCGCTGGATCCAGCGTTTTCCTTTGACGATTTCTACCGCCGGCTGCGCGCACGGCGCACTGGCATCAAGCGGGCGCTGCTGGACCAGGGACTGGTCTCCGGCGTGGGAAACATCTATGCGGATGAAGCCCTGTGGGCCGCGAAGCTGCACTTCGCCCGCCCCACCGACACCATGCGCCGGGCGGACGCGCTGCGCCTGGTGGAAGCAGCCCGGGACGTGATGCTCCGGGCACTCGGAGCCGGCGGAACCAGCTTCGATTCGCTGTACGTCAATGTCAACGGCGCATCGGGCTACTTTGCCCGGTCGCTGAACGCCTACGGTCGGGAAGGCCAGCCGTGCCCGCGCTGTGAGGCAGCCGGCCTCCCCACCCTGATCCGGCGGGATTCCTTCATGAACCGGTCGTCCTACTCCTGCCCGGTCTGCCAGAAGCGTCCGCGGAAAGGACGCTGGTAGCGGCCGTTTAGCGGTCCTTCAGCTCCGCGGCCAGTGCGTCGTTGAAAACCGGCCACGTCTCGGCTGCCCAGGGCCCGAAATCCCGGTCGGTGAGGGCCACCGCAGCGGTTTTCAGCTCCGGATCCACCCACAGGAAGGTCCCCGACTGTCCGAAGTGCCCGAAGGTCTGCGGGGAGTTGGACTGTCCCGTCCAGTGCGGGGATTTGCCGTTGCGGATCTCGAACCCGAGCCCCCAGTCGTTTTCCTGCTGCCGGCCGAAGCCAGGCCCCACGCCGGCCAGCCCGGGAAACACCACGGACGTGGCAGCGGCCAGTGAGTTTGCGGAAATCAGCCGGGGATTCTGCAGTTCGGCAGCGAATCGGGACAGATCCGCCACGGTGGAGACCGCGCCGGCAGCGGGGGAGCCGTCCAGGGACGTGTGCTTCATGCCGAGCGGCGTCAGGACTGCCTCAGAGAGGTAGTCCGCGAACGCGATGCCCGTCGCCTCTTCCAGGTGCTCGCCAAGCACCTCAAACCCCGCGTTGGAGTAGAGGCGACGGGTTCCGGGCTCGTAGCGGACTGTTCGGTCGCCAAAGTCGTAGCCGCCGGTGTGGGCGAGCAGGTGCCGGATAGTGGAACCTTCCGGGCCCGCCGGATCGTCCAGTGCAACGGCCTCTTCTTCCAGCGCCACCTGGAACGCATAGGCGGTCAGCAGCTTGGTGACGGAGGCCAGGGGGAAGCGCCGCTGCTGGTCGCCGGCGGTTCCGAGGACGGTCCCGTCGGCACTGACGACGGCGGCGGAGACGTTTTCTGCGGGCCAGGACTGGGTTTGTTCGAGAGTCTTCATCCCTGCCATCCTATGCGGCGTAGTGCTTGGCCAGCCGGGCCATGCCTTCCTCGACGGAGACTTCCGGCTCCCAGTCCAGCACCGCCCGGGTGAGCCGCTGGTCAAACCAGTGGGAGGTGGAGAGCTGCTCAGCGAGGAACCGGGTCATGGGAGGTTCGTCCTCCACGAGTCCGCGGGATCCGGCGGCGAGCCAGGCTCTTTCGAGAACGCTGCCGGCACCTCGCGCAAGCCAGCCGGGAACGCTGAGGGACGGCGCCGGAATGCCGGCGGCAGCGCAGATGCCGCTGATCATTTCCCGGACCATGCGCGGCTGGCCGTTCGTGACCACCAGCGCCTGCCCGTGGGCATATTCCATCCGGTCCAGCGCGCGGGCAATGGCTGCTGCGGCGTTGTCCACGTACGTGGTGTCGATCAGGGCAGCGCCTCCGTCGAGCAGGGGCAGCCGCCCGGAGCGCGCCCGGTCCATCACGCGTTCCACCAGCTGGGTGTCACCGGGCCCCCAGACGATGTGCGGCCGGACGGCAGCCACCCGGAAGCCCGGGGAATCCTCAGCCAGCGCCAGCAGCTCCGCGGCGGCCTTGGACCGGGCGTAGTACCCGCGGGCCCGCTCCGGATCCGCGGTTCCTGCCCCGGCGCCGGCAATCGGCTCACCGAAGTGGGCGACCGAGGGGGAGGACACAAACACGACGTCGCGTACCCCGGCAGCCCGGGCCGCGTCCAGGACATTGCGGGTGCCTTCAATGTTGACGGCCTGGAACTCGGACCACTCACCGGTGAAGGACACCTTCGCCGCCAGGTGCACGACGGCGTCCATTCCCGCCATGGCTGTGTCCACGGCCGTGCGGTCAGTGATGGAACCGGACACGGACTCCAGGCCGGGAACGGCTGCGGGGCGCCGCTGGAGGGTACGCACCGAGTGTCCCTGCCCGGCCAGGACGCCGGCGACGGCACCGCCGAGCAGGCCGCTGGCACCGGTGACGAGGATCCGCCGGCTCATCGGCGCGGCCCCGGTGCCGTGATCCGCCCACCGGCCAGGACCTGGCCGGCCCAAGTGCCCAGGGCTGAACGGTCAATCTTGGAGTTGTGGCGGATGTCGGTGGGCATCTGCGGCAGCACCAGCACGGCGGCCAGGTCCAATCCGCAGCGTTCCGCGACGGCGGCGCGGACGGCAGAGGCCAGGGACTCCTCGGCCGGTCCGGCCCTGCGGACACCGTCAGCGGTCTCTACTACGGCCACCGGTACCTGCGTTCCGGCCGGACCCACGCCAACCAGGGCAGCGAGCCGGACAGCGGGCACGGACTCGGCAGCCTGCTCCGCGGCGACCGGAGTAACCGGCCCTGCCGGGGTGGTGAGCACATGGCCCAGCCGGCCTTCAACCCACAGCCGGCCGTCGGCGTCGAAATGGCCCACGTCCCCGGTCCGGTGCCAGCCCGGCAGCGAACTGCTGTGCGCTTCGGTGATCCAGAGCCGGTCATAGCGGTCTTTGACATGCGGTGCGCTCACGAGGATCTCACCGGTGATCCCGTGCGCTTCGGAAATCTCGCTGCCGGCCGTTCCGTCTGCGGACAGCGGCGCGATCGCCACCCGGGCACCTGCCACGGCTGTGCCCACGCAGACACCGTTGCCGGTGCCGGCCTTGCGGATCTGTTCCAGGCTGATGTCCGTGACCGGCAGGGCTTCGGTCATCCCGTAGGGGGTGTGCAGGGCAGCAGCCGGAGTCAGGTCCTGCACCCGGGCCAGCAGCGGTTCCGGGATGGGAGCGCCGGCGGACAAGAGCAGCTCCACCGAAGCCAGCGCGGTGCGCTGGGCGGCGTTCAGGTCCCCGGCGGTGGCCAGCACATTGGCCAGTGCGGCAGGGGAGGCGAACACCGTGGTGGCCTGCACAGCTGCAGCGGCATCGGCCAGGGCAGCGGCGGTCAGGGTGCGCGGTGCGGTGACATCCATGTCCGGCGTCACCGACGTGGCGCCCAGTGCCGGTCCCAGCAGGGCAAACGGTGCGAAACCGGCCACGAGGGAGGACCCCGCCTTCAGGTTGTACGTGCGGCGCAGGGTATCCCGCATGGCCGCGAGACAGCGGTGGGTGTAGACGGCCCCCTTCGCCGGTCCGGTGGAACCGGAGGTGAAGAGCACGGCGGCGTCGGCGTCGGGATCGACCTGCCAGTTGGGGACGGCTTGTCCGGTGCCTGCTGCGGTCAGTTCCGCCACCGTGTGCGCTGCGCCCAGCAGGCGGCGCTTGGCGGGGGAAGCATCGCCTGCCAGGACACGGAGGCCGGGCCAGCCGAAGATCCGTGCGCCGGTCAGGCCGCGTTCGATTCCCACGATGAAGTCCGGCCCCGCGCCCTTGATGGCACGGCTCAGGCCCTTGGACCCAAGACCTGCGTCGGCGACCACCACTACGGCGCCCAGCCGCAGGCAGGCGTAGATGAGAGTGGTGAGTTCGCTGCCCGGCGGAACCAGCAGGTTCACCCGGCTTCCCGGGCGGACCCCGATGCCCGCCAGCCCGGCGGCCAGGGCATTGACCCGGACCCCCAGTTCGGCCCAGGACAGGACCGCGGGCGCTTTCCCGGACGCAGCCGGGGCCATGTCGACGACGGCGGGGGAATGGTCCTCGCTGCGCTCGTCCAGTTCGGCGAGCATCGGACGGAACGCGTCCGGACTTTGCGCAGGCGTTCCGGCCTGGGGCGTTTTCGCCGCCTGTCCGGCAGCGGAATCCAGCCAGGCCAGGATCGGGCCCGCAATGTCGCGGTCCTCTCCGACCAGATGCCCTGCGCCTTCGTAGCGGTGGACGTCCAGGTGCGGCATCCGGTCCTGCAGGTCGCGCAGGTAGCGGTCCGAGAACACCGGGTCCTTCGGCCCCCAGAGTGCCAGCGCCGGGACCTTGAGCCGGCGGATTCCCTCGGCGACCCGCTCCAAGGCACGGTAGCTGGGGTGCGTTTCATCGGCGGGGATGTCAGCTACGAAATTTCCGACGCCGGCCCGGCGGCCTGCCCCGCGGTACGGTGCGGCAAAGGCGGCACGCACCTCCGGTGCCAGGGCGGGCTGGGCGAGGGAATGGGTGACGCGGATAAAGGCATCCGTGCTCACGGTGCCCCACCCGTGGACCGCCGGGTGCAGGGCCAGCCGGAGGGCAGGGGGCAGGGAGAACCCGGCCGGGTGCACGGCGGTGTTGGTGAGGACCACCCCGGCAAGCTGTTCCTGGTGCCGCAGCGCCCAGCCGAGGGAAATGATCCCTCCCCAGTCGTGCCCAACCGTGACGACCGGTCCGGAGAGCTCCAGGGCAGAGGTGAGGTTGTCCAGGTCCGTGATGCGGTCGGCCAGACGGCGGAACGTCCCGGTCCGGGCAGAGAAACCCATATCCAGCTGGTCAACGGCGATGACCCGCCAGGGCTTTTCCGCCGCGCTGCCGGCGGCCATCAGGGAACGCCACAGATAGGACCAGGTGGGGTTGCCATGGACGCAGAGCAGAGTCCCGGCGGGTTCTGCGCCCCTGGACTCAAGGTCCGCAGCGTTATCGAGCAGATGCCACTCATGGACGGTTCCGGGACGGTCGACAGCCGCGGTGGAGGGCACCCGGACAGAGCGGGACCAGGCGGCCGGAACACCGGGCCAAAGCTCAGTTACCACGCGATTTCCATCATGGTGGTGTTCAGGCCTGATCCCACGCCCATGCACAGCACCCGGTCCCCGGGATGCAAGGTCCGGGCTTCCCGGGCCAGGGTCATCGGCAGGGACGCGGGCCCCACGTTGCCCCATCGGGGGAAGGTGATGGGCACCTTTGTCCGGTCCAGGTCCACTGCCTTGATGATGGCGTTCGTGTAGGAGTTGGACACCTGGTGGGTGACGTAGCGGTCCATGCCGCTCCAGTCCCAGCCGTTGTGCTGGGCTTCGTGCCAGGCGGTCACCACAAGGTCGAGCCCGCCCTCCAACAGGCCCTTGGTGTCGGTGTACATGCCGCCTTCACCGCCGACGCAGAGCTCATGGTGTTCGGTTCCGGCACGGGATACCCCGCCCAGGATCCGGTGTGAACCGGGGTTAGCGCCGGCCCGGCCGATCACTGCGGCTGCTGCGCCGCTGCCGAGGGTCAGCGTCGCGAACTCCCGCAGGTAGTCCTGGCGGGTGGAATCTTCCCGGTTCAGACGCCCGAAGGTGGCTTCCTGCACACCCTGGGAGTCCTCGCCGGCGACGATCAGGGCATAGTCAATCTGGCCCGACTCGATCATGTTGGCGGCCATGGTGATGCCGTTGACAAAACCGAGGCACGCGTTGGCCAGGTCAAAGTTCAGTGCCGAGGACGGGAGTCCGAGATGATGGTGGATCTTCACGGCGACCGACGGTTCCAGGTTCTTGCGGGTCACGGAGGTGTTAATCAGCAGCCCGATCTGGGAGGGCTCAACCCCCGCCTCGGCCATTGCCTTGGCGCCCGCCTCGATGGCGCCGTCCTCGAACGTTGATCCCGGCGCCCACCAGCGGCGCTCGCTGACCCCGGCCACCCGTTCCAGGAGACCCTTGGACAGCCGGAGCCGTTTCAGGGACGGTGAGAGCCGCTCATCGAACTCCTGTGACGTGACCACCACGGGCGCTTCTACGCTCTTGACGCTCAGGAGTGCGGTGTCGGTGTGGTGGAAGTTGAAGTTCCCGCTCAAAATGCCTGCCTTGTCTACTGCCAAAAAGATCGCTCTCCGGGCCCGGTCGCAGCCCGCAACGGAGCTGTCGAACCATATGATTCTTGTAGAAGCCTACTTTCCTGCCCGGCCCGGAACGCGCGAAATCCAGGATTACGCTCTGCGAGTACTGCGGTTAAGTGTGGGGCACCGCCTGGCTTTAGGGAATCTTCCACAAACGAGAGACAGAGGCCAGTGCACTTAAAAACCCTCACGATGCGGGGCTTTAAATCCTTCGCGTCGGCTACCACCTTCGAGTTCGAGCCCGGGGTGACCGCCGTCGTCGGCCCCAACGGCTCGGGCAAGTCCAATGTGGTGGACGCCCTGGCCTGGGTCATGGGGGAGCAGGGGGCCAAGACCCTGCGCGGCGGCAAGATGGAAGATGTCATCTTCGCCGGCACATCCGGGCGGCCTCCGCTGGGCCGTGCCCAGGTCTCCCTCACCATCGACAATGCCGACGGCGCCCTGCCGATCGAGTACTCCGAAGTCACCATCTCCCGCACGCTGTTCCGTGCCGGAGGATCCGAGTACGCGATCAACGGGGCCCCGTGCCGGCTGCTGGATATCCAGGAGCTGCTCTCGGACTCCGGCCTGGGCCGGGAGATGCACGTGATCGTCGGACAGGGGCAGCTGGACAAAGTGCTGCACGCCTCTCCGGAGGACCGGCGCGGGTTCATCGAGGAAGCCGCAGGCATCCTCAAACACCGCCGCCGCCGGGAAAAGACGGTCCGCAAACTCGACGCGATGCAGGCCAACCTGGCCCGCCTGACCGACCTGACGTCGGAACTGCGCCGCCAGCTCGGCCCGCTGGGCAAACAGGCCGCCGTTGCCCGGCGCGCCAAGACGGTCCAGCAGGACGTCCGGGATGCCCGTGCCCGCCTGCTCGCCGACGACATCGTGACCCTCACCGCCGCCGTCGAACAGGATACGGCTGCCGAGAACGCGCTTCGGGAACGCCGGAAGGACGTCGAGCAGGCAGTCCAGGCCCAGGGCGCCCGGCTGGCAGAGCTGGAACGGCTGGCTGCCGTTGCGACTCCGCGCCTGAACACGGCCAGAGACACCTGGTACTCCCTGTCCACGGTGGCTGAGCGGCTGCGTGCCCTGGCAGCGCTTGCGCAGGAACGCCGCCGGCTGCTGGGATCAGACGAACCGGCGCCCGATCCGGGCCGGGACCCGGAGAAGCTGCAGGCGCAGGCCGCCCGGGTGCGCGCGGAAGCCGAAGAGCTCTCCCGCGAGGTCGAAGACCGTGAAGGCGTGCTCGAAGACGCCATGGAGATCCGCGCCGCTGCGGAGGAGGACGCAGCCGCCGAGGAGCGCCGGCTCACCTCCCTTCTCCGGGCCGCCGCCGACCGCCGGGAGGGCCTGGCACGGCTGGCCGGTTCCGTCGCGGCAGCGCGCTCGCGCGTGGAAGCGGCAGAGGCGGAACTGGGCAGGCTGCGCGCCTCCATCGCCCAGGGCGAGGAACGGCGGCGCCGGGCCGAGGAGGACTTCACTGCACTCGAACAACAGGCCGCAGGAGCCGAGGCCGCGGAAGAAAGCCTGGACACGGAGTATGAAGAAGCCTCCGCCGTCCTCGCATCGATTGAGGAACGGGTCCGGGAGCTGCAGGCCGAGGAGCACGCTGCAGTCCGCGACAGGGACACCCTGACCGCGCGGCGGGATGCACTCGCGGTCGGCCTGGACCGGAAGGACGGCACCCAGGAACTGCAGGAGGCAGGGCTCGACGGCGTCCTGGCGCCCCTGGCTGATCTGCTCACCGTCCGCCCGGGGTACGAACGCGCCGTCAGCGCGGCCCTGGGGCCCGCGGCTGAGGCGCTCGCAGTATCCGGGACGGAACCTGCGCTGGCTGCCCTGAGACTGCTCAAGGAATCCGGCGGAGGACAGGTGTCCCTGGTCCTGGCCGCAGGGGACGCTGCATCGCTGCCCGCGCCCGGCCACGGTGGGATGCCGGTGCTGCCTGAGGGTTGCCTCCATGTCCTGGAGGTAGTGCAGGCGGCACCCGGGGCAGATTCTGCAGTGCGCGCTTTGCTGCGCGGCGCCGTCGTCGTGAACACCTTGGAGGCCGCTGCCGCGGTGCTGGCCGAGGCTCCGGACCTGACGGCCGTCACCGTCGAAGGCGACCTGCTGTCCGCGTTCAGTGCCCGCGGTGGCTCCCCGTCTGCGCCGGGGCTGATCGAAGTCCAGGCTGCCGTCGAAGAGACGGAAGCCCGCCTTGCCGAAGCGACGGCGAGGGCGGAGGCAGCGAGGTTCGCGATTGCCGGCGCCGCGGCTGAGCGGGAAGCAGCCCAGGTGCGCGTGAACGCAGCCTTGGCCGGACTCCATGACTCGGATGCACGGCTGGCCGCTGTGGGTGAACGGCTCGGCGCACTCGGTTCGGTGCTGCGCTCGGCGTCGGGGGAGGCAGAACGGCTCACCCGCCTGGCTGCAGATGCGCAGGAGAACCTCTCCCGTGAACAGCAGGCTCTCGCGGCTGTGACTGAACGGCTGGCTGCGGCCCAGGGGGTGCGTGAGGATGCGGAAGAGCCTTCGACGGAGCGGCGGGATGCGCTGGCGCTGGCCGCTGCGCAGGCACGGCAGGCAGAAATGGATGCCAGGCTCTCCCTGAGGTCGGCCCAGGAGCAATTGACGGCCGTATCGGGCCGTGCAGAGTCGCTGGAACGGGCAGCAGCGGCTGAGCGCAGGGCCCGCGCAGCGGCGGCTGAACGGGCCCGGATCCGGGCTGCGCAGGCAGGCCGCGCCGCCGCTGTCGCCGAGGCGGCTGCCCAGGCCGCGCGCTGGGCCGGCGTTTCGCTCGAAGCAGCCGCCGCCGAGCGGGACCGCGCCGAAGCCGTCCGGGCCGAATGGGACGCTGAACTCACGACAGTACGGAGTGCCAGCGCTGAAGCAGCGGCGGAGCTGGCGAAGCTCACGGATTCGGTGCACCGCGATGAGCTGCTGCGGGCGGAAAAGCGGCTGCGGATCGAGGCTCTGGAAACGCGGGCGATTGAGGAACTGGGCATCACTGCCGACCGTCTGGTCGCCGAGTACGGGCCTGACCAGCTGGTGCCCGTGCCCGCCGGGACCACAGAGACCGCTGATAAATGGGCAGCGCTTCACGTCGCAGTGGACGACGACGGGAATCCGGTCACCGAGGGGGTGCCCTACGTTCGGGCTGAGCAGGAAAAGCGCCTCAAACGTGCCCAGCGGGACCTCAGTTCGCTCGGCAAGGTAAATCCGCTGGCGCTGGAAGAATTCGCGGCGCTGGAGGAACGCCACAAGTTCCTGAGCACCCAGCTGGAGGACCTGAAAGCTACCCGCAAGGACCTGATGGACATCATCCGTGAAGTGGACCAGCGGGTGGAGGAAGTCTTTGCCGAGGCGTTCCGGGACACGGCCGTACAGTTCGAGCGGGTCTTCGGGCGGCTCTTTCCCGGGGGTGAGGGCCGTCTGGTGCTGACGGATCCCCAGGACATGCTGACCACGGGCATCGAGGTGGAGGCCCGGCCGGCCGGGAAGAAGATCAAACGGCTCTCGCTGCTCTCCGGCGGTGAGCGCTCGCTGACCGCCGTCGCGCTGCTCGTGGCGATTTTCAAGGCGCGGCCGTCGCCGTTCTACGTGATGGACGAGGTAGAAGCCGCCCTGGACGACACCAACCTTGGCCGGCTCATCACGATTTTCGAGGAACTGCGCGAATCCAGCCAGCTGATCGTCATCACGCACCAGAAACGGACCATGGAAGTAGCCGATGCGCTGTATGGCGTTTCGATGCGCGGGGACGGCGTGTCGGCCGTCATCAGCCAGCGGCTGGACAAAGCAGGAGTCTGACCGGCTACCGCGCGTAGCGGGCGGTGAAATTGCGCAGGATCGCCGGTGGTGCGTCGACCTTGGCTGGCCGGACCGAGTCCATGACGGCCTCGGCCTCTTCAGGCGGGAAATACCCTGCATTGCGGTAGACCGAAATGCGCGTCAGCAGCCCGGCGACGTCCAGCTCGGGATGGAACTGGGTTGCGTAGAGGTTTGTCCGTACACGGAACATCTGCACCGGGCAGGTGGGGGACCCGGCCAGGTTCACGGCGTGGGCAGGCAGCTTGGACACCGCTTCCTTGTGGCCCACGAAGGCGTCGAACGTCCCGGGCAGCCCGGCCAGGAGCGGATCGGCCCGGCCATCGGCAGTGAGCGTGACGGGAACCGCCCCGATGGCTTCACCAAACTGCCGGTCCACGACGGCGCCCTGGTGGCGGCCGAGCGTCCCGACCCCGTAGCAGGCCCCCAGGAAGGGAAAGTCCCGGGCGACGACGCGGTCCAGCAGAGCGCTGAGCTCCTTTTCGACCCGGAGCTGCAGGGGCGTCTTGGACTCGTCCGGATCCGAGGAATTGAACGGGCTGCCGCCAATGATGATGCCGCTGTACTGGTCCAGGTCAATGTCCGGCAGGGGCGCTGCCTCCAGCCGGACGCGGTGCAGCTCCGCGGGCCGCAGGCCGCCGAACTGGAGATAGGACTCATACTCTTCCTCCGCAGCGTCGTCTTCGGCGCGGGAGGCAAGCAGCAGGAAGGGCTTCATTCCTCGATGGTAGTGCGGCTTCCGCGGGTCCGGGCCAACCTTTGCTCCGGAGCCAGTGTTTCGCGTGCGGAGAGCCACATCAGCAACGCCAGCGCGGCCACCGCTCCGGTGACTGCGAAGGCCCAGGTGTAGCCCAGCTGGTCTGCGAGCACGCCTGCCAAAATGGGGCCGATGATGGCTCCGGTGTCAGCGGACATTTGGAAGGCTGCCAGCACCTTGCCGCCGCTGCGTCCGCTGCCAACGACGTCGGCCACCGCGGCCTGCTGCGCCGGGTTCAGCAGCCCGGTGCCGAGTCCGGCGATGGCGGAGACGACCAGGAACATTGCCACGGTCCCGGAGAAGCCGATCGCCGCCGTCGCCGCTGCGTTGACTGCCAGGCCGGTGATGACCAGCGGCTTGCGTCCCCAGCTGTCGGCCAGCCGGCCGGAGAAGGTCAGCGCCAGCGCGGTCCCGGCCGCGAACGCCGTCAGGGAGATGCCGGCGATTTCCGGACCGGCGGAAAGCACCGCGGCGGCGAACAGGGGCAGCAGCGAGTTGCGCACGCCGAAGGATGACCAGCCGTTCGCAAAACTGGAGACCATCGCCGCCCGGTAAGCGGAGTCGGACAGGGCCTCCCGTACGGAAAGGTGCACGCGTTCGGGAGCTGTTCCGTCTGAGGCACCGGTGCCGCCGGCGTCGCGGAGCAGGAACGCCACGACCACGGCCGCGACCAGCAATGCCAGTGCATACACGAGGAACGGAACCCGCAGGCCAAAACCGGCCAGCAGTCCGCCGAGGAGGGGTCCGCCGATGTTGCCCAGGAGGAAGGATGAGGCATAGGCGCCCGAGATCCGGCCGCGGATGGCCGGCGGTGCCAGCCGGATGATCAGTGCCATGGCGGAGATCGTGAACATGGTCGAACCGATACCGCCCAGTCCCCGGAAGATCAGGAGCTGCCAGTAACTGCCGGCGAAGGCGCATGCCGCGGTGGACAGCGCGACGATCAGCAGGCCCATCACATAGACCGGGCGCTCACCGAGCTTTTCCAGCAGCGCTCCGCCTGCCGGCGCGAACACCAGCCGGGTGAAGGCGAAGGCGCTGACGACTACGGAGGAGGCAGCGACGCCGACGTTGAAGCTCTGCGCAAACTGCGGCAGCACCGGCGCCACCAGGCCGAAGCCGAGGGCAATGAGGAAGGCCGCAGCGATGAGGACCTTGATTTCGCGGGGAATGGGAATGCGGGGTGTGCTGGCCATGATGTTTTGATTCTCGCAGAGTCCGCGGGGTTTGCGCCCGTCCGCGTGAGGCATATCCAAGCCGGCGGCAGTTGCCGGACGGGTGCCGGGGCACGGTGCCGTATGACATGCTGGAAAGCGTGAATGAGACTCTTTCGATTGTGATCTATGTGGTCATTGGGCTTGCCGTGATCGGTTCCCTGGCGGCCCTGCTGGTACGAACCAGGCGTACGCCGAAGGGGATGTATCCCGCGACGCGCGACGCTGACGACCAGCCAGGAGGCAGCACCGCCGTCCTGGACAGGCCGGGAACCGCCGAAGCGGAACCCGATTCGTCGGTGATCGTCCCGGATGACCTTCGGGACCTCGAAGAAGCGGAAACCCCCGCGCCCGTCGTGGAGACCCCCGAACCGGTGCAGGGACGCCTGGCCCGGCTCCGCGCCAGGCTGGCCAAATCCAACAACGCCCTCGGCAAGGCACTGCTGACCCTGCTGTCCAGCGACAAGATCGATGAGGACGTCTGGGACGAGATCGAGGAAACGCTGCTCCTGGCTGACCTTGGCACCGAACCGACCATGGAACTGGTCGACGCCCTGCGCGAGCGGGTCAAGATTTCCGGCAGCCGCGACCCCGAAGAGGTCCACGCGATGCTTCGCGAAGAGCTGGTCAAGCTCGTGGATCCGTCCATGGACCGCTCCCTGGCTGTGGACCGCCATGCCGACAAGCCTGCCGTCGTCATGGTTGTTGGCGTCAACGGCGTGGGCAAGACCACCACCGTGGGCAAGCTGGCACGTGTGCTCGTGGCCGAAGACAAGGACGTCCTGCTCGGTGCAGCCGACACCTTCCGTGCCGCCGCCGCCGAACAGCTGGCAACGTGGGGACAGCGCGTGGGAGTTCCCACGGTGCGCTCCGACGTCGACGGCGCCGATCCGGCGTCCGTGGCCTTTGAGGCGGTCAAGGCCGGGATCGACGGCGAAGTCGACACAGTGCTGATCGACACCGCCGGCCGCCTGCAAAACAAGGTCGGCCTGATGGACGAGCTGGGCAAGGTCAAGCGCGTTATCGAGAAGCAGGCCGAGGTAGATGAGGTCCTGCTGGTTCTTGATGCCACCACAGGCCAGAACGGCCTCACCCAGGCCAAGGTCTTCGCCGAGGTCGTGAACATCACCGGCATCGTCCTGACCAAGCTCGACGGGACGGCCAAGGGCGGTATCGTCGTCGCCATCCAGCGCACCCTCGGTGTTCCGGTCAAGCTGGTGGGACTGGGCGAAGGCCCGGATGACCTGGCACCTTTCGACGCTGAAGCCTTCGTGGACGCCCTCCTGTCCTAGCAAGCGGCAGTCCCGGCACCCCGCGCAAAGAGAGCTCCCCGCACCGGATGGTGCGGGGAGCTCTCTGTGTCTGCTGCGGGGCTACTCCTGGAACGTGAAGTTCAGGACAGTCACGGTTCCGGCGGTCAGGGCGAATTCCTGTGTCTCCGAGCCGTAGGCGAACCCGGGCAGGGTCAGCCGTTCTGTGACCGGGACCGGCTCGGCCTTCTGCCCGTCGATCACGGTGCTGTCCTCAGAGGCATAGGAGGCTCCGGTCATTTGGGTCATCGCCGCGGTCAGGGGCTTGGCCGGGAGCTTCAGGCTCACCTGCATCTGGGCGTCCGTCTCGGGGTTGTTGGCGTTGACCAGGACAACGCTGATGCTTCCATCGTCGTGATGGACGGCGTAGGAGTGGCTGAGACCCCCGCCTTCCTCGCTGACCTGCAGGAACTGGCCCGGCGCCATCTCGGCGATCATGGACAGACCGAAGAAATTGGCTCGTTCCTCGACAACCCCGTTGGGCTGGAGATAGGCACCCCCGGCGCAGATGGCGGACATGGGCGGGCCGCCCTGGCAGGTGAGCAGCGAACTGTGGAAGCTCAGCCTGGTGATGCCAAGCTGGGCGGCACTGATGGAGTAGTCAGCCGCCCACAGGGCTGAAGCGTGGGTCTTGGTCGTTTCGTTGGAACCCGGGCAGGCGGAGACGCCGGTTTCAGTCAGCCACGTTTCCAAGCCTGCGGCGTCAGCCGGTTTCAGCGCTTCTCCGCGGTAATAGTCCGCGTGGTCATGAATGTTCTGGCTCATCAGGTTGGCCAGTATGGGCTCTCCCGTTGGGTCATTCTTCCCGTCACACGTGGAAAGCGGGTAGTGGTGGAACGAAAAGATCTTCTTCTGCGGCAGGTCTACGTTGGCAAACGGTTCCCACCAAGAGTGCGCATAAACGCCCGGCCCTACGATGGCGACATCTGGTGCACTCGCATAGATCGCATCGGCATAGGCCTTCAGCTCGACGAAATAATCATCGATGGTCCAGCCGGAATCACGCAGGCCGTTGCTTGCGTAGCCATTGGGCTCATTCCCAATCGTGATTCCCACCAGACGGTCGCCGAAGATCCTGTCGGCATGGGCGGCCATGTCTGCGGCACGGGCAGGATCGTAATTGCCAAGATCCACAGTGAGGTTGATGGTGGCGTCAAGAGCCGTTAGGAGCGTGTTGACCCGTTCCAGATCCGCGGGCGTCACTGCGCGAACGGGATGTGCCTTGTCTCCTTGGAGATTGCCGGGAATCGGCTCATTGGCCGAGGTCCAGAAGAACCTCCGGTCCACGGCGTTTCCGCCGAAACGCAGCAGGGGCTGTCCCAGGCCGCTGAGGGACTGCACCATTTCGGGGTTGTCGCCGGACATCGCGGGATCCGCCAGGTCCGTTGCCTCGAGTGAGAGGCCGACCAAACCCTTCGGCAGCGACGTGCCGGTAGTCGTGGCGCTGATATCCAGCGAAAGCGGGTCTACAGCATTCAGGGGAGATCCCTCGGGCGGGCCGGCCTGGTTGTAATAGGCGAACTCCGGCTCCGGGGGCAAAGTGGCCGCAGCGGCAATTGAGACTTTTTCACCCTCGGAAGAGTTCAGGGCGAGAGGGACGGCGATTCCAGCCGTCAGCAGGACGGCGCCCGCGACGCCGCCGGCAATCCATTTCTTCCTGCGAGCCTTAGTGGGGTCTGCGCGGCGGAGGCGCCTGGGCGGCTGGGCCCCGTTCGTGTCCGGCTGCTGTGCACGGCTTCCGCGCGCAGGATTCTGTTGGGGCATGGAAAAGTTCCTCAGGACGGGGACGGGAGTCGCCTACATACTATCCGCGCGCCGCCTGCAAGCCCTGTACTCAACATCCCCGGCAAGTTCCCATCGCCGGGTAACGTGCCTGAAACTTTTCCGTCACTGGTCTTTTACACGGACGGCATCTTTGTAACCTTCCGGCAATCCGGGCGGCCGAAGGCCGAAACCTGACCCGGGCAAAGTTCTTTCCAGGCGGGAGATGCCCGCACAAATGTGGAAGGACGCGAAGATGGATCTGACAGCAGGTCACGTCTGGGTGATGATATCGGCGGCACTCGTGCTGCTTATGACTCCCGGAGTGGCATTCTTTTACGGTGGTATGACCCGGGCCAAGGCTGCCCTCAATATGATGATGATGAGCTTCGTCTCCATTGGTCTTGTCGGAGTCGTCTGGGTTCTCTGGGGCTTCTCCATGACCGGGGGAGACGGCATTGCCGGGCTCTTCGGCAGCCCCTTCGCTTCCTTCGGCCTTGAAGGCCTGATCGGTACGGAAGACATGATCAGTGCCGGCTTCGGAGCCACCTTCGCCATCATCACCGTCGCCCTCATCAGCGGTGCGATCGCAGACCGGGCCAAGTTCAGTGCCTGGGCAATCTTTGTCCCCGTCTGGGTCACCCTGGTCTACTGCCCGCTGGCGTTCATGGTCTGGGGCGGCGGCCTGCTCGGTGAAGAAGGAGCCATTGGTTCCGTGGTCGGGGAAGCCATCGACTTTGCCGGCGGCACCGTCGTCCACGTCAACGCCGGCGTAGCGGCCCTGGTCCTTGCACTGATCATCGGCAAGCGCCGCGGGTTCGGCTCCGATCCGAGCCACCGTCCGCACAACATCCCGTTCGTCATGCTCGGTGCAGCAATGCTCTGGTTCGGCTGGTTCGGATTCAACGGCGGCGCGGCGGGCACTGCGGAGGAAGCCGGCCTGATCTGGGTGAATACCCTGGCAGCTCCCGCCGCCGCAATGGTCGGCTGGCTGATCACCGAACGTGTCCGCGACGGCCGTCCGACGTCCCTCGGCGCTGCCTCCGGCATCGTGGCCGGTCTCGTGGCGATCACCCCGGCCTGCGCCAGCATCTCGCCGCTCGGTGCCCTGGCCCTCGGTCTCGTCGCCGGCATCGTTTCTGCCCTCGCGGTGGGTCTGAAGTACAAGTTCGGCTACGACGATTCCCTCGACGTCGTTGGCGTCCACCTGGTCGCCGGCCTGATCGGCACTGTCGCCCTCGGCTTCATTGCACTGCCGGTCGACGGCGAAGGCGGTGGCCTGTTCTACGGCGGCGGCTTCGCCCAACTGGGTGCACAGATCGTTGCGACCATCGTCGCTATCCTCTTCTCAGCGGTGATGACGCTCATCATCGGCCTGGCTATCCACAAGACCATCGGCTTCCGGGTTTCCGAGGAGCAGGAAATCAATGGCGTGGACCTCAGCGAACACGCTGAGACCGCCTACGAACTCGGCGGCGTCGGCGTCGGCGGTACTTTCCGCCCCATGGCCGAAACCGTTCCCGCTGCCACCAAGGAGAGCATCAACTCATGAAACTCGTCACCGCAATTGTCCGGCCCGAGAAGTTCGACGCCATCCGGGGCGCCCTGGAAAGCTACGGAGTGCAGGGCCTGACGGTCAGCCAGGCCAGCGGCTACGGCCGCCAGCGCGGACACACTGAGGTCTATCGCGGCGCGGAATACACCGTCGATCTGCTGCCGAAGCTGCGCGTCGAGGTGCTGGCCGCCAACGAATGGGTCAACGACATCGTGGATGTCCTGGTTTCCACTGCCAACACCGGCCGGGCCGGAGACGGCAAGGTCTGGGTGACCAATGTCGAAGAAGCACTGCGCGTCCGGACGGGCGAGCGGGGTGACTCCGCACTGTAGGTTCTCCACAAACCGGCATCTCCCAGAGGAAACCTCCCGGCCCCGGCCGGGAGGTTTCCTCGTTATCCGGCTCCGTCAACGTGCCGGCAAAGCCGGAGGGCTACGGGTTGCTGCGGCTGGTGTTCCAGTCCCGGGGACCCTCCGTGCCCGCAGCATAGGTTTGCAGAGGGACCTTGTTTTCCCGCCAGGCGGCGAGCACGGGATCCACGATCCGCCAGCATTCCTCGGCAACGTCCCCGCGGACGGAGAGCAGTTCGTTTCCTTCCAGAACGGCCTCCAGGACTTCTCCGTACGCGGTCAGCCGGGAGGCATGCAGTTCTGCCGTCAGGGAGCTGCGTTCGAGCTTGAAGATGTCCGCAGGGCCGTTGACGTTCATTTCCAGTTCCAGAAAGGCCGGGTTGAAGGAGATCCTCAGCCGGGACGGGAGCGCGGTATCTCCCGTGAAGCCTCCGGGCAGGTGGTTGACCGGCCGGAAGGTGACGACAGCTTCTTTGCGGCGCCGGGCCTGGGCCTTGCCCGAGCGGAGGATAAACGGGACCCCTGCCCAGCGTTCGTTATTGATGGCGATTTCGATCTCAGCGAGGGTCTCCGTGCCCCGGTGGGGGTCTACCCCCGGGGATTCGGTATAGCCGGGGATTTCCTTGCCCTCAATGACGCCGGCTGTGTAGCGGGCACGCCGCGTGCTGGCGGGAAAGTCCTCCGGCACTGATGAGGCCCGGAGGACGGCCGCCACCAGATCGCGCAGGTCCCTTTCACCCAGGCTGGCCGGCGGGCCAATCGCCATGAAGGCCATCGTGTGCAGCAGATGGCTTTGAATCATGTCTTCCAGGGCCCCCGCGCTGTCGTAGTACTTTGCCCGGCCTTCGAGGGCCAGCTGCTCGTCAAACAGGATCTCCATCTTTTCGATGTGCAGGGAATTCCATACGGGTTCCAGGAACCGGTTTGAAAACCGCATGCCTACGAGGTTCATGACGGTTGTCATGCCGAGGAAATGGTCTACCCGGAAGATGTCCTTTTCCGGTACCAGGTCCGCCAGGAGCCGGTTGAGCTCACGTGCCGAGGACTGGTTCGTTCCAAAGGGTTTTTCCAGGACCAGCAGGGTATTCGGGGGAAGGTCGTCGCGGTTGAGCCCCTGCACGACCGAAAGGGTCAGCGCCGGGGGGAGCCCAAAGTACACGGCCAGGGGAACATCGAAGGTGTGCAGCGAGGCTCCCAGATCGTCCGGCCGGGACAAGTCCATCTGCAGGTACCTGCTGCGCTGGACCGCGGCCGAGAGTTCGCGCTGCCCGTCCATATCGGCGTCGTCGTACTCGGAGCGGAAAGCCTCCCTCACCCGGTCCTGCCACTGCTCCCGGGTCCAGTCGCGGGACCCGGAGCCGACTACCACCAGTCCGGGCGCACGCCCACCGGCGATCAGCCGGGCCAGCCCCGGCAACAACAGGCGGCGGGACAGATCACCGGTGGCGCCAAGGATCAGCAGGGTATGGACACGCGTTTCGCGGATGCCTTCATCAGCCATTTCTCCAGCGTGCCACCGGGGGTGCTTTGGTGTAAGGGCCATGCGGTGAATACCCACCCGCGCTTGGTACCCTTAACAGCTGGGCCTGGCAAACATGGCGAACTACCCGATGAAAGAAGTGCGCAGCGCGTGTTCAATTCACTGTCTGACCGGTTGACCTCCACGTTCAAGAACCTGCGGGGCAAGGGACGTCTGAGCGAAGCGGACGTCGATGCCACAGTGCGGGAAATCCGCCGTGCCCTCCTCGACGCCGACGTCGCGGTGCCCGTGGTCCGGGCCTTCACCGCATCGGTCAAGGAGCGGGCCCTCGGTCTTGAGGTTTCGCAGGCCCTGAACCCGGGGCAGCAGGTCGTCAAGATCGTCAACGAAGAGCTCGTCGGCATCCTCGGCGGCCAGACCCGCCGTCTCTCCCTGGCCAAGAACCCGCCGACGGTGATCATGCTCGCCGGCCTCCAGGGCGCTGGTAAGACGACATTGGCGGGCAAGCTGTCCCGTTACCTCAAGGACCAGGGCCACAGCCCGCTGCTGGTCGCTGCCGATCTCCAGCGCCCCAACGCTGTCAAGCAGCTGCAGGTCAACGGCGAACGCGCCGGCGTGCCGGTCTACGCCCCGCACCCCGGCGTCAGTTCGGAATTCGAAGCCGCTACCGGCGATCCGGTCGCCGTCGCCCGGCAGGGTGTTGAGGAAGCCCGCACCAAGCTGCACGACATCGTCATTGTGGACACCGCAGGACGCCTGGGCGTCGATGCGGAACTGATGCAGCAGGCCGCCGACATCCGCGCAGCGATCACGCCGGACGAAGTGCTTTTCGTCATCGACGCCATGATCGGCCAGGACGCCGTTGCCACGGCGCAGGCCTTCAACGAAGGCGTGAACTTCACCGGCGTTGTCCTGACCAAGCTCGACGGCGATGCCCGCGGCGGTGCCGCGCTCTCCGTTGCCTCCGTCACCGGCAAGCCCGTGATGTTTGCTTCCACCGGTGAAGGCCTGAAGGATTTCGAGGTCTTCCACCCGGACCGCATGGCCAGCCGCATCCTGGACATGGGCGACATCCTCACCCTCATCGAGCAGGCGGAGAAGACCTGGGACAAGGATGAAGCTGCCCGGATGGCGAAGAAGTTCGCCGACCAGGAAGACTTCACTCTGGACGACTTCCTCGCCCAGATGGTGCAGCTGCGCAACATGGGTTCCATGAAGAAGATGCTCATGATGATGCCCGGCGCCGCCGGAATGCGTGAGCAGCTGGAGAACTTCGATGAGCGCGAAATCGACCGCGTCGAGGCGATCGTCCGCTCCATGACGCCGCACGAACGCGTGGCTCCCAAGATCATTAACGGTTCCCGCCGTGCCCGCATTGCCCGCGGCTCCGGCGTCCACGTATCAGAGGTCAACGGCCTGCTCGAGCGCTTCGCCCAGGCCCAGAAGATGATGAAGAAAATGGCTGCCGGCGGCGGCATCCCGGGAATGCCGGGAGTTGCCGGCCCTGGCGGGTTCGGCGGCGGCCGCAAGAAGCAGCAGGCGGCCAAGGGCAAGAAGAAGGCGCGCTCCGGCAACCCGGCCAAGGCTGCCCAGGAACTGGCGGAGGCCGAGGCGCGCCGCGCCGGGGCACGCAAGTCCCTGCCCGCCGGTTCGGCCTTCGGACAGCAGGGCGGGGACTTCGACCCGTCGTCCCTGAACCTTCCCAAGGGCTTCGACAAGTTCCTCGGGAAATAGCCGGCTGACCTGAGAGCTGTCATTCCTCCACCCAACGGATAGGCTTCACCGCAACCGTGAAGTGATCCGTACAGGGAGGAAAGAACGTGGCAGCTTCGGGTTTGGCCCGCTTCTACGGCGGCGTCTTCCGCCGCCGGGTCGACGCCGCCGCCCTCGTGCGCGACAGTATGGGTGCCGTTCTTGCCGTCCGTGCAGGCGACGGGCCTTGGGGACTGCCGGGCGCCGTCGTCAAAGCGGGTGAAGACCCCCGGGCTGCGGCTGCACGGGCGTTGTCCTCCGTCCTGGGTGAGCGGATTCCTGCCGGCAGGATGCTTGTGTTCGACTGTGCGGTCACTTCGGCCCAGGAGGCCGGCGGCCTGGCGTTCGTGTACGACGGCGGATCGCTGCCGGCCGCCAGTTCCGGCTTTCGGGCCGCCGGCGATACCGTGCATGCCAGGTTCCTCTCCCTTGATGCGTGCACGAGGCTGCTCAAGCCGGCAGGAGTGGCCCGGCTGGCGGCAGCGCTGACGGCCCTGGAAACGCAGTCCGTGGCGGAGCTGGTCGACGGACAGATGATCCCGGGAGGCCTGCCTGCCAGGACGGGAATACCAGCCATGATGCCGCAGCTTCCCGAGGTGTCCCACCTGCTCGGCTAGAGCACGCCCGGGCTCCCGGAGATAAGCTGGCCGGATGGCCCAGCAGCGGATTGTCTTTGTCCACGGAAACGGATCTTTCGGTGCGGCCGCGTGGCGCGGGCAGCATGCACTGGCGCGCAGTTATGACTGCCTTTTCCTGCGCCGGCACGGTTACCACCCGGATCTGCCGCCGGCGCCAACCAGTCACCGGACCGACACTGACTCCGTCCTTGCCGCCCTCGGGGACGGCGGCCATGTTGTCGCCCACGCGGAGGGCGCCATTTGCGCGATGATGGCGGCCGTTGAGCAGCCGGGCCGCGTCTTCTCCCTGACACTGTGCGAGCCGGCGGTCTTTTCCCTGACACGGGACCTTCCGGCTACGGCAGCCCACCGTTCACTGCTGGAACCGCTGTTCCGCCGGGCACCGCACCTGAGTGACGACGAGTTCGCCCAGGAGCACAGGCGCCTCGTCTTTCTCCCCGAGACCCGCCCTGCGGGTGAAGCCGATGCGAAGGCAGCAGCACGCCGGAGGATGCAGGCCCCGCCGTGGGACGCGCCGCTGGAGATCGTTCCGGGAGTGCCGACGCTCGTGCTGACAGGCGGCTGGGAACCGCTGTACGAAGAAGTCGCAGCCTTCCTCGAATCCACCGGCGCAGAGCACATCGCAGCCGGCGGCAACCACCGCCCGCAGGACAGCCCTGAAGGCCAGGACGCGATCCGGGCCTTTCTCGGCGGTTGCCGGGGGAGTGCCGCAGCATGAACGGCGCTGTTCGTCCCGCGTCGCCTGCGAGCTGCGCCTGCTTCCCGCGATCGAGGCTGCACAGGCCCGCTGGGAAATACGTGAAGCTTCAAGTAAGCTATTTACATGAATGTTCAACTAAGTCCTGATCTCCTGCCCGCCGACCTTGCCATGGGCACCGTGATGCTGAAGGTGGGCAATATGGAGCGGGTCGGGGGCTACTACCGTGACGCGCTGGGACTTGAGGTCGTTGCAGAGGCTGACGGCGGCCTGTACCTGGGACGCGGGACGGAGCCCCTGGTGCACCTGGCGCCCGCGCAGGGGCTGCAGGTGGCCTCGCGGGGTGAGGCGGGGCTGTTCCATACGGCGATCCTGTTCGAGACCCAGTCAGACCTTGCCGCAACGGTGGTGAAGGCGGCACAGTTCGATCCTTCCGCCTATGTCGGCAGCGCGGACCACCTGGTCAGCGAGGCCTTCTATTTCACTGATCCCGAGGGCAACGGGATCGAACTCTACTGGGACCGTCCCCGGGAGGCGTGGGACTGGGATGCGACGGCGGCAGGCAGGACCGTCCGGATGGCGTCCCTGGCGCTTCCTCCGCAGCGGTATTTCGAGGAGCACCTCTCCGAAGAGGCCGTGTCGCGGGTTGCCGCAGCAGCAGCCGGAGTAGGGCATGTGCACCTGCAGGTTGGCGACACCGCCACCGCGGCCGAGTTCTACGTGGGGATCCTGGGCTTTGAGCGGACAGCGGATTTCCATGGCCAGGCACTGTTCGTGTCCGCCGGTGGCTACCACCATCACATGGCAATGAATGTATGGAACAGCCGCGGCGCCGGCCCCCGAAAGGACACGCTCGGACTTGGTGAGGTGCTCATCCGGGTTCCAGGGCAGGACGACGTCGGAGCGCTGGCTGACCGGCTGAAGACCGCCGGTATTTCCAGTCATCACACGGGCGCGGAACTGCGCTTTGAAGATCCCTGGCGCAACCGGATCAGGGTTGCCGCCGGGTAAGCGGTGACAAAACCTCCCCGGCGGGGCGCGAGTCGCAAAAGATGGAGTCATCTGGCACAATGGTCAGGTACTCGATCTGCGCGGCCCCTCTCTCCGTGCATGCATCTTGTCCTTTTGAACCCCAACGTATGGCCCGCCCCACGGGAGCAGAAGTACGGGTTCGCCCCATTTCAGATCAGGAGTGACCACAAAAGTGGCCGTAAAGATTCGCCTTAAGCGCCTTGGCAAGAAGTTCTCAGCACACTACCGCGTTGTTGTCATGGATTCCCGTGCCAAGCGCGATGGCCGTGCCATCGAAGAAATCGGACTCTACCGTCCGACCGAGGAGCCGTCGTACATCGACATCAAGTCCGACCGTGCCCAGTACTGGCTCGGCGTCGGCGCCCAGCCGACCGAGCAGGTCGCAGCTCTGCTGAAGATCACCGGTGACTGGCAGAAGTTCAAGAACATCGACGGCCAGGAAGGTACCCTGCGTACCAAGGCCCCGAAGGAGCCCTTCGTGGTTCCCGAGAAGAAGTCCGTGATCGTCCCCGAGGCAATCACCCCGAAGGCCAAGAAGGAAGAGGCAGAAGCCGCTTCCACCGAGGCTGAGGCTGAGTAGATTGCTGGCCGAAGCGCTGGAGCACCTCGTGCGCGGAATCGTTGACTCCCCTGAGGACGTCAAGGTTTCCGCCAAGAACAACCGCCGCGGGGAAACCCTCGAGGTCCGTGTTCACCAGGACGATCTTGGCCGGGTCATCGGCCGCCAGGGACGTACCGCCCGCGCACTGCGCACGGTGATTTCCGCCCTGGCCGGCAGCGACCAGGTCCGCGTCGACGTCGTCGACACTGACCGGCGCCGCTGACGCACCAGCAATTCAAGCAGTTCTTAGCATCCGGCCCCGCACCAGATAATGGTGTAGGGGCCGGATGTTTTTTTACGCCGCCGGCCCTCACCGGCAGCCCCTTTCGAACCTAGGAGAATCCATGCAGTTACAGGTGGCACGCATCGGCAAGCCCCACGGCATCCGCGGCGAGGTGACCGTGCAGGTGCTGACCGACGCCCCCGAAGACCGCTTTGTGCCCGGTGCGGTGCTCACCGTTGAGCCGGCGTCCAAGGGTCCGCTGACTGTGCTGAGCGCGCGCTGGAACAAGGACATCCTCCTGCTCGGATTCGAAGAGGTGGCGGATCGCAACGGTGCCGAGGAACTGCGCGGCGTGAAGCTCTTCATCGACACCGATGAAGCCGACGCGGAAGAGGACGGCGAAGGCTGGTACGAACACGAACTGGTGGGCCTGAAGGCCAAGGTGGGCGGCGACGTCGTCGGTACCGTGACTGCGCTCCGTACCCTCACCGTCCAGGACCTGCTCATCGTGGAAGACACGCAGGGGCGGGAGGTCCTGGTCCCCTTCGTCGAGGCGATCGTTCCGGAGGTCAACACCGAAGACGGCTATGTGCTGCTGACGCCGCCGGCCGGACTGTTTGAACTCAACATCCCGGAGGCAGACAAGGGCGGGGCAGGCAGCTAAGTGCGCATCGACGTCTTCTCCATTTTTCCGGAGTACCTCGCCGCACTGGACCTGTCCCTGATCGGCAAGGCACGCCAGGACGGACTCCTTGACGTGCGTGTCCAAGACCTGCGCACCTTCACCACCGACCGGCACCGCACCGTGGACGACACCCCCTACGGCGGCGGAGCCGGCATGGTGATGAAGCCCGAACCCTGGTCCCAGGCGCTTGCCACCTCCCTCGCGGACGCCGGTACAGGGGACACCGCCGGTGCCCGGCCGGTCCTGATCGTCCCGTCGCCTGCCGGGGAAGTCTTCACCCAGGCCACGGCCTATGAACTCGCGGAGGCAGAGCACCTGGTCTTCGCCTGCGGCCGCTATGAGGGCATAGACGAGAGGGTGCTGGAATGGGCCGGGGAGAACTTCGACGTCCGCCCCATGAGCCTGGGCGACTACGTCCTGAACGGCGGGGAAGTGGCGGTGCTGGCCATGGTCGAGGCGATCGGCCGCCTGGTGCCCGGCGTCGTCGGCAATCCTGAATCCCTCGTCGAGGAGTCCCACTCCGACGGCCTCCTGGAGTACCCGGTCTATACCAAGCCTTCGGTCTGGCGTGACCGGGCGATTCCGGAGGTGCTGCTGAGCGGCAACCACGCGAAGATTGCCCGTTTCCGGCGGGACGAACAGCTCAGGCGCACGTCCGAGCGCCGGCCTGACCTGCTGGCCAAGCTCGACCCGGCCAGCCTGGACAAGGCAGACAAGGCCACGCTGGCAGCCCTGGGCTGGACCGTTACGCCTGAAGCCGTCCTGCCCCAGCCCTGACCCGTCCGCAGTTGGGAGCTGGGGCCAAAGCTGTGGCAGAATAGGTAGTTGTGTCATCTGGGTCCGCGCCTGCCACAGGGGGAGCGAGGCCAACAGGTACGGCACACCGGCAACCGATTCCCGGACGGCCGGTTTCATAGCTTCGGCAGTATCTGTGCGCTGAGTGCGCATCCTTGCTGCCGTGACCAAAGTGGATGACCTGTGGCGTTCACCAGGAGTGAGTAACAATGCACATCCTAGATTCTGTTGACGCAGCCTCGCTGCGTTCGGACATCCCCGAGTTCCGCGCCGGTGACACGGTCAAGGTTCACGTCAACATCGTTGAAGGCAAGAACACCCGTGTTCAGGTCTTCCAGGGCTTCGTCATGAAGCGCCAGGGCGACGGCCTCCGCGAGACCTTCACGGTCCGCAAGGTCAGCTTCGGTGTCGGCGTGGAGCGTACCTTCCCGGTGCACTCCCCGGTCATCGACAAGATCGAGGTCGTTACCCGTGGTGACGTCCGCCGCGCCAAGCTGTACTACATGCGCGACCTGCGCGGCAAGGCTGCCAAGATCAAGGAAAAGCGCGACTTCCGTCCCGCCAAGTAATAACTTGCCTGATACATCCGCCGACGGGGCCCCGCCCCGAAAGCACGCGAAACGCCGGTCCCTGGGGGACTGGCGTTTCGTGTTCTGGGCCGCAGCAGCGGCCGTAGTGCTTGCCGGAGTCGTCCGCGCCTTCTTCTTCGACGTGTTCTATATTCCCTCCGGGTCCATGGAGCCGCTGCTTGAACCCGGGGACCGCATACTGGTCTCACGGATGGAATACCGCAGCGGCGAGATCCAGCGGGGCGACGTCGTAGTCTTCGACGGACGCGGGTCCCTGGCCCCCCTGCACAGCAGCGATCCCCTGCTGCAGCAGGGACTGGCCAAAGCGGGCCAGTGGCTCGGTCTGACCGGCAGCGATTCCATCTACGTCAAGCGGGTCATCGGCCTTCCGGGGGACCGGGTTGCGTGCTGCTCGGACAACGGCAGCCTGACCGTCAACGGCACACCGATCCAAGAGCCCTATGTGTTCGCCGGCGACGCCGCCAGCGAGCAGGCGTTCGACGTCGAGGTTCCGGACGGGCGCCTGTGGCTCCTGGGGGACCACCGTTCCGAATCGGCCGATTCCAGGTCGCTGCTCGGCGCTCCCGGCGGCGGGCTCATCCCGCAGGAGCGTGTGATCGGGCGCGCCCAGCAAATCCTTTGGCCGTTCGAAAGAAGCTCAGAGATTGAACGGCTAGAGTTGGAAGCCGTATGGAATTTAGCGGAATAAGAGGACAGCACATGGCGCAGGACTTCCCGGACGATCCCCGTGACGGGAATGCGGACTCCGGCGAACCGCGCCGCAACGCCGCCCACGCCTCCGGCAAGGACGGCAAGAGCCGCGGATTCGCTGCCTGGCTGCGTGAAGTACTCACTATCGTTGTCATCGCGCTCCTGCTCTCCTTCCTGATCAAGACCTTCCTGTTCCGGGCGTTCTTCATCCCCTCCGGTTCCATGGAAGAGACCCTGGAAATCCATGACCGGATCTTCGTGAACCTGCTGGTACCGGAGCCGTTCGACCTCACCCGCGGCGACGTCGTCGTGTTCAAGGACACCCAGGGCTGGCTGCCGCCCACGGGCAACGGGGATGACGGGAACTTCATCGCCGATGCGCTGACATTCGTGGGACTGCTGCCCGATGAATCCGAACAGCACCTGGTCAAGCGCATCATCGGCATGCCCGGTGACCATGTCACCTGCTGCACCGCCGACGGCAAAATCACCATTAACGGTGAGCCCATTGACGAACCCTACGTGTATCCGGGTGCCCTTCCCTCCGAGACGCCCTTCGACGTCGTCGTTCCGGAGGGCAAAGTCTGGGTCATGGGTGACCACCGCAACGCCTCTGCCGACTCCCGGGAACACCAGGACGGCGCAAACGAGGGCTTCGTCAACATCGAGGACATCGAAGGCAAAGCCGCTGTCATTGCCTGGCCGCTGGACCGTGCCGGCTTCATCGGCAGCTACCCCGAAGTCTTCAAAAACGTTCCCGCACCAGCCGGAGCCGAAACGGTTTCCCCGTGAGCGCCGAACCCCAGCAAGAGCTCCGTATTCCTTCGGGCGCCTCGGCAGCGAAGCCCGCAGGGAGCGTGCGCACCGCGCGGCCCAAGGCGGGAGGGGCCAGGGCGGCCGGGGCGAAGGGCCCCTCGCTGCGGTTTGAACGCACCTTTACCGCCGTCGGGCACCGGGTCCTGGCTGGATGCGACGAGGTGGGACGGGGTGCCCTTGCCGGTCCCGTCAGTGTGGGACTGGTGGCGGTCGAGCTCGAGTCCGTGCGCTCCCTGAAAGGGGTCCGTGACAGCAAGCTTCTTTCGCCGGCCGACCGCGAAGCACTGGTCCCGCTCATCAAGAAGTGGTGCCCGGCGTGGGGAGTCGGGCACGCCAGCGCCGCGGAGATCGACCTGCTGGGGCTTATGGGAGCACTGCGGTTGGCCGGTACACGCGCGTGGGCCCAGGTCTGCGAGACGCTCACACCCGACGTCGTGCTCCTGGACGGTAACCACAACTGGCTCTCTCCCCAGCTGCAGGCGAGCTTGTTTGATGAACCATCCGAGGAGGACGACGCCGCCTGCACCGCTCCGGTCCATACGCGGATCAAGGCTGACATGACGTGTCTCAGCGTTGCTGCGGCCTCGGTGCTGGCCAAGGTCGAACGCGACGCCATGATGGTCGAGTATGCCCGGCTGCACCCCGCCTACGGCTGGGAAATCAACAAGGGATACGCCACCGAAGCGCACCGTGCCGCTATCGATACACTCGGGCCTTCGCCGCTGCACCGCCTGTCCTGGCGGCTGGGGTCCGGCAGATCAGAGGAAGATGGGCCTGCTGCAGGCCCGGTTGGGGGATGATGGTGCCATGAGCGCAGAGGATCTTGAGAACTACGAGACAGACATGGAGCTGCAGCTCTACCGTGAATACCGCGACGTCGTCGGGCTGTTCAGCTACGTGGTGGAAACCGAACGGCGCTTCTACCTGGCGAACCATGTGGATCTCCAGGCACGCTCGGCCGACGGAGAGATCTATTTCGACCTCACCCTGCAGGATGCCTGGGTCTGGGATGTCTACCGGTCAGCGCGTTTCGTGAAGAGCGTCCGGGTGATCACGTTCAAGGACGTCAACGTCGAAGAGCTGACCCGCAGCGACGACCTGACCCTGCCCAAGGCCGACGAACTGGGTTAGCTGGCCGCCGTATCCGGTCCCGGTGCAGCCGGGAGATGAGGCAGGAGCCTGAGTGCATTGCTCCACAGGATCCGCGGTGTCCGCGGGGCACCGGACTCCAGCTCGGAAAACCAGCCGTCAATCATCTGGCCCCGATGTGCCAGCATGTGCGGCACTCTGACGGGAAGCGGAAACCCGTTGCGCCAGACGGTTTTGTAGCTCCCGAGGTTACCGACGTTGCAGGACCAGTTCAGCCGTTCCCAGCCCAGGGTATCGAACGCGTAGCCGACCGCCAGACGGACAGCCCGGCTCATGAGCCCCTGGCCCCGGAACTCGGGGGAGGTCACGAATCCCAGTCCACCGGTGCCCGCCCCCTGCCAGCGCAGGTCGATGCTGCCGGCATATCGGCACTTGTTCTCCAACGCCCAGGACAACGTGTCCTGCTGGGGCGTGCCCACCGCCCGGATGTAATTCAGGGCCATGTCCGGTGTGTAGTCCAGCGGCACCGTGGTCCATTCAATAGTGAGCGGGTCCACCGAGCGCGCCACGACGGCGTCGGCATCCGCCTCGGTGTGCGGCCTCAGCAGGAGGGACTCATCCCGCAGCAGCGGTATTTCGAGGACCATTTCTCCAAGGTACCGCCGGGGCCCGGACCAGGCATCATAAACTTCCCTCGTGGCCAACTACCTGCCCAATCCCGGCGGTCCGCCCTCCGGAAGCATTCCCGGCGCACTCTCCGGCGTGCGGATCTACGCCCAACTCAAGCCTGACGAGGCGGCCCTGGCCCGGCTGCTCCAGCTTCAGGCCCGCGCCCGGGAGCCCGCGCCGGGAACGCGCCGGGTCTCCCCGGGCAGGCTGCACCTCACCCTCATCCATTTCGGAAAGGCCGACGAAGCTTATTCGCGTATGTCAGGTGCCACGGGAACAGGACTGGCGGCGTTCCGGGAAGCGCTGGCCGATTACCTCAAGGCCACAACTGCCGCCCTGCCCGACACGGATTTCCATCTCACACCGACGCATTTGTCCGCCTTCGGAAGCCATGGCTCGACCCTCGCGTTGGAGCTTCGCTCCACTCCGGCACTGGAAGCAGTGCACACAGAGCTCTACGCTGTGCTGCTGGAGTTCCTCTCCGCCTGCGGCATTGCCGATCCGGCAGGGTACGCGGCGGGGGACCCGGCCCTTTGTTTCGCAGCACAGCTTCGGCCGCACATCAGCCTCCTGCACGGATTCCGCGGCTTTCACGGTTTCGCCGACGGCGCAGGGCCGCGGGTAGGCTCCGCGCCCCTGCGGCTGCAGGTCCTGCCGGTGCTCTACCCGGTCTCATGGGGCGGTTAGCTCCTGCACATTGCCCCGGCAGTCCAGGTAGATGGCGTGCTTGTCCACACTGCTGCCCGTGGGACATCTCCTCACACGGGGGCGGCGAAGAATCAATGCATGAAAGCCAAAGACCTCCTGGGCAGGACAGGCGAAGAACTCGCTGCCGGACACCTTGCTGCTGCCGGCTACCAAATTCTCGAACGGAACTGGCGGTGCCGGCAGGGTGAGATCGACGTCGTAGCCCGCGACGGCGACACACTGGTGGTGGTGGAGGTCAAGACCAGGTCATCCCTGGATTTTGGCCACCCCTTCGAAGCAGTGAGTGCTGCCAAGCTGGCACGCCTGTGCCTCTTGGCCGCCGCATGGGCGCGGGCTCACGCGGCTTCCGCGCGGAGCTGGCGGGTGGACGCCGTCTCCGTCCTGCTTCCTGCCGGAGACGGACCCGGCGACCGTCCCGCCCCTGTGATCGAGCACTTGAAGGGTATCGGCTGATGGGGCTCGGACGTACCTACGGCGTGGGGTTGACCGGTTTGGAGGGGCGGATGGTTGAAGTCGAGGCGGATATCGGGCAAAGCCTTCCGGCGTTCATCCTTTTGGGTCTGCCCGATGCGTCATTGAACGAGTCCCGTGACCGGGTTAAGTCTGCTGCCAAAAACTCGGGGCTGCCGCTGAGCCGGAGGAAAATCACGGTCAACCTGATGCCGGCGGACGTACACAAACGCGGCTCCGGCTTCGACCTGGCCATTGTGATGGCCGCACTGTGCGCAGCCGGTGACGTCCGGCCGACGGGACGGACCGTTTTCCTCGCCGAACTTGGCCTCGACGGCAGGCTGCGACCCCTTCACGGTGTTCTTCCAGCGGTCATGGCCGCGGTCGCAGCGGGCTTTCCCGACATTGCGGTGGCGGCGGCCAACGCCGCGGAGGCGGCACTGGTGCCATCCTCGCGTGTGCATGGCTTTTCCTCACTGGCAGCTGTTGCAGAGGCCTTCGGAGCGGATCCCGAAAACCTGGTGTTCCCTCCGGAGGATGCGCCGGTTTCAGACCCTGCCGCCCAGGACGGCGCGGAAGCCGGACCGGAACCTGACCTGGCCGATATCGCGGGCCAGTCGGAGGCGCGGTTTGCACTGGAGGTTGCCGCCGCCGGTGCCCACCACCTCCTGATGACGGGACCGCCCGGGGCCGGCAAGACCATGTTGGCCGAACGATTGCCCGGTCTGCTGCCTGACCTGGCGGACACCGCAGCCATGGAAGTCACGGCGATCCATTCCCTTGGCTGGCGGGGCAGGCCCTGCTCGGGCCTGGTCCGGCGGCCGCCCTTTGAGAGTCCGCACCATACTGCGACTGCTGCAGCGGTCATCGGCGGGGGTTCTGGAATTCCACGCCCGGGTGCCGCTTCGCGAGCCCACCGGGGGGTGCTCTTCCTTGACGAGGCGCCGGAGTACGAACCCCGTGTCCTGGATGCCCTGCGTCAACCGCTCGAAAGTGGAACCCTGGTGCTGCACAGGGCAGCGGGAACAGCCGTCTATCCTGCACGGTTCCAACTGGTCCTGGCAGCGAATCCCTGCCCCTGCGGGCTGGCAAGCGGAAAGGGGACTGAATGCACCTGCAGTGCCCAGCAGAGACGCCGCTACTTCAGCCGGCTCTCCGGCCCGCTCCTCGACCGGGTTGACCTGCAGCTGGCCATCCGCAGGGTCTCCCTGCTGGACTTCACCGAGGCCGGCAAGGCGGAGCCAACGGCTGCCGTTGCCCGCAGGGTCCATCAGGCCCGCTCGAGCCAGCGGGAACGGCTGCTGCCGCTGGGCTGCGAAACGAACGCCGAAGTGAGCGGACAGGTCCTGCGCGGACCGCTCCACCCCGGAAGCCGCAGCACGGCGGCGCTGGACCGGGCACTGGATCGCCAGACACTCACTGCCCGAGGTTATGACCGTGTCCTCCGGGTGGCATGGACAGTAGCGGACTTATCCGGTCACGTGTGTCCTGATGCCGATGACATAGGGCAGGCCCTCGCGTTCCGGCAGCAGGCAGGCGCCGCATGAACGCCGCAGATTCCGGGATCCTGCTCGCCAGGGCTGTGCTGTCCCGGCTTATCGAACCATCCGACGCACTTGGCCAGGCACTGGTGGCAGTTGCCGGCCCCGAGTCCGCGGCCCGTATTGCTGCGGGACGCCAGGCGGCCGCGGCAACCCTGCGCCGCAGCGTTGCCGCCTTGCTGGAAGAGAACGGCCTCCAAGCCTCGGACCGCACGTTTGAACAGGGGTTGGAGCGCTGGCTCCCGCGCGCGGCGGATGTGGCTCCCGAACGCGACCTCGCCACGGCGGCCCGCTTCGGGGGAAAGCTGCTTGTCCCCGAGTCCGGGGATTGGCCTCAGGCGCTCAACGACCTGGGCCTGGGGACCCCGTTTTGTCTCTGGACCCGCGGTCCGGGCAGAGTCCCCGACACCCGGCGCTGCCTTGCCGTTGTTGGGTCCAGGGATGCGACCTCTTACGGGCTGGCAGTCACCGCAGACATCGCCGCTGGACTTGCTGCCCGGGGGAGGACCGTGATCTCCGGCGGTGCCTACGGCATAGATGCCCAGGCCCACCGGGCAGCACTCGCGGGCGGGCGGGAGCTGCCCGGGAATGATGACGTGCCGGTGACCATAGCCGTGATGGCCGGAGGCATCGACCGCTTTTATCCGGCCGGGAATGAGGATCTGCTGCGGGGCGTGGCAGAAGCGGGCCTGATCCTCAGCGAGGTGCCGCCGGGGTCCGCGCCTACGCGGTGGAGGTTCCTGCAGCGCAACCGGCTCATCGCAGCGCTCGCCGCCGTGACAGTGGTGGTTGAAGCGCGGTGGCGTTCAGGGGCCCTTAACACGGCACACCACGCTGCCGGCCTTGGGCGCGGCGTCGGGACAGTGCCCGGTCCGGTGTATTCCGCCAATTCCGCGGGCTGCCACCGGCTTCTCCGCGAAGGCAGTGCCGTCTGCGTGACTGATGCCGCTGAAGTTCTTGAGCTGGCTGATCCTTTCACCGTCGCCATAGGGGAGGAACCCGTTGAGGCACTTCCCGATGCGCAGGACCGGTCCCCGCGGGCGGACCACGACGGCTTGGCGGCGGAGGACATCCTCCTGCTGGACGCGCTGCCGCTGAGAAAGGGATCCGAAGTGCAGAAGCTGGCCGTTGTGGCCGGCCTTGGCGTTCCCGCCGTCCGGGCCGGACTGGCACGCCTGGAACTCGCTGGACTGGCGCGCAGGACAGTTCAGGGACTTTGGCAGCGGGCCAGCCGCTAGCTCAATCGAGATCATCCATCCATCCAAAACCAGCAGAAACGGACAGCGCCATGAGGATCCATAAAGTCATCGCTACGCCCCTCGGAATCTTCACCCTGGTGGCTGAGGACTCCCTGCTCATCGCAGTGGAACCCTCAGCGCCGGATCCGGCTGCACCGGTGGCAGCCCGCTTCGGGCTGGCAGCCGAAACCGGATTCGAAGCAGCTGAACGACAGCTGGAGGAGTTCTTCCAAGGCAGGAGGTGCTGCTTCGACCTCCCGGTGTCGCAGGAAGGAACCCCGTTCCAGCGCCAGGTGTGGAGTGCGGTAAAGCTGATTCCTTACGGCCAGACCCGCACCTACAAACAGCTGGCCCTTGAACTGGGTGACGCGTCGAAGGCACGCGGCGTCGGCGCCGCGCTGGCACGCAACATGCTTAACATTGTGGTTCCGACCCATCGGGTTCTCGGCAGCCGTGGAAAACTGACCGGCTATTCCGGTGGGGTCGATGCCAAGCGGATGCTCCTGGACCTGGAAGCCGGCCCGGATAACGAGGCGCTCCGCCAGCAGTGCGCCGGCGCCGGTGTGCCTGCTTGAAGCCGCCGCTGAAAGCAGGGAAGGTAGGACAGTGAGCAAAGAGCCGGGCACCACTGCAGCAGTGGAGCGGACACGCCAGACCGCGGTCCCGGAAGCAGTCCAGGTTCCGGCAGATGCTGGAGGAACCACTGCCAGGCCGCCGGAGTTCAGCCGGGCACTTGAGTCCTTCTGCAGCTACCTTGCCTCGGAACGGGGGCGCTCGGCACACACGGTCCGGGCCTATGAAGGGGATGTGTCGGCCCTCCTGGATTACGCTGCGGGCCTTGGTCTCACAACCCTCGCCGATGTTGACCTGCAGGTGCTCCGCGGCTGGCTCGGCAAGCAGAATGAAGCTTCCCTGGCCCGCACGACCCTGGCCCGGAGAGCGGCCACCGCGCGGTCGTTTACCGGTTGGGCGCTGCGCGAAGAACTGATCGCCGCTGACCCGGCGCTGCGCCTGAAAGCGCCGAAGCGAAACAAGACCCTCCCGGGGGTACTGCGGCCTGGGCAGCTCGAGACTCTGTTTGAGACCCTTGCCGCGGCTGCGGCGGAAGGAGAGCCGCTGGCCCTCCGCAACCGTGCGCTGGTGGAGCTGCTGTACGCCACCGGTATCCGGGTCGGGGAACTTGTCGGCCTCGACGTTGACGATCTTGACCTGGAGCGCCGGACGCTACGGGTACTCGGCAAAGGCAACAAGGAGCGCACCGTTCCCTATGGACTGCCGGCAGCCCTATCCGTCGATGACTGGCTGCGCCGCGGCCGGCCAGAGCTGGCAGGAACGGAAAGCGGGCCGGCTCTCTTCCTGGGCCGCAGGGGACGCCGAATCGATCAGCGTCAGGTCCGGTCCGTGACTTCTGCCCTTTTCGAAGCCCTTGGCGATACATCCGCCACCGGTCCGCACGCCCTACGGCACAGCGCCGCGACCCACCTGCTTGATGGGGGAGCCGATCTCCGAAGCGTCCAGGAGATCCTGGGACACAGCAGTTTGGCCACCACACAGCTGTACACCCATGTCTCCGTGGACCGGCTGCGGCAGAGTTACCAGCAGGCCCACCCGCGTGCCTGAGTCACGGCAGGCGGCTGCCGTGAAAGATTTGCACTTGCAACCAAGTAGTTTCATTGGCGTAATCGAGTAACTTGCGGCACAATGATGCTAGGTCTCACGGTGAGCGGTTCCATACTGCCGGGGGCGCAGCAGATTTAGGGCTTACTGCTTCAGGATTCTGTCCCGCATTGCAGGTCGTTGGGGAAGACGCACCTACAGCTACGGAGGATGGAATGACTGTTGTGATGGCGCACGGCGTATTGTTCGTGCACTCAGCCCCTTCTGCGTTGTGCCCGCATATCGAGTGGGCCATCGGATCCGTCGTTGAAAAGCGGACGGAATTTCAGTGGACCCCGCAGCCTGCCGCTCCCGGGATGGTCCGTGCGGAGCTCGCTTGGTCCGGACCGCAGGGCACAGGTTCTCTGCTCGCGTCCGCCCTGCGGGGCTGGGCACACCTCCGGTATGAAGTCACTGAGGATCCCAGCGCCGGTGCAGACGGCAGCCGCTGGTCCCACACACCCGAACTCGGGATTTTTCACGCCACCACCGATGTCAGCGGAAACATCATGGTTTCCGAAGACCGGATCCGTTATGCCTATGAAAACGGTGCAGGCGACCCGGCAGCCGTCTACCACGAGTTGTCCCTGGCACTCGGGGAAGCCTGGGACGACGAACTGGAACCCTTCAGGCACGCAGCGGACGGCGCGCCGGTGCGCTGGCTGCACCAGGTCGGCTGAGTCCTCCTCCACACGCGTCTTACCCGGTATTCAGCGTTAATCGGCAAAGGCCGCGGGGCCCCCCGGGGGGCCCCCCGGCCTTTTGTCTGTCCTGCCGTCAGGAACTAGTGGTTGCGAAGGGCTACAACGGCGTTGTGTCCGCCGAACCCGAAGGAGTTGTTCAGCGCAACGATGTCACCCTGCGGCAAATCGCGTGCCGTGGTCACGACATCGAGCGGTATTTCGGGATCTTGGTTGTCCAGGTTAATCGTGGCCGGAGCCTGGCGCGTGTAGACGGCCATGGCTGTCAGCACGGCTTCCACAGCACCTGAGGCACCGAGCAGGTGCCCGGTCTGTGACTTGGTAGCCGAGACGGCGACATTGTCCACATGCGAGCCGAGCGCAGCCTTCAGTGCCGTGTATTCCGGCTTGTCGCCCACCGGCGTGGAGGTTGCGTGCGCATTGACGTGGACTACGTCCCCGGCCTGGGCACGGGCATCGAACAGCGCGGCCTTCAGGGCACGGGTGGCGCCCAGACCTTCGGGATCCGGTGCGGTGATGTGGTAGGCGTCGGCGGTGACGGCGGTTCCGGCCAGTTCGGCGTAGATGCGTGCACCGCGGGCCAGGGCGTGTTCTTCTGCCTCGAGCACCAGGGCGCCCGCGCCTTCACCCATCACGAAGCCGTCCCGGTCCCTGTCATAGGGACGTGAGGCGCGTTCCGGATCGTCGTTGCGCTTGGAGAGTGCCTGCATGGAGGCAAAGGAAGCCAGCGGCATGGGGTGGATAGCTGCCTCTGCTCCGCCGCAGACCACAACGTCTGCCTTTCCGGAACGGATGAGTTCCAGGCCCTGGTGCAGCGATTCCGTTCCCGACGCGCAGGCCGACACAGGCGTGTGCGCGCCGGCACGGGCACCCAGGTCCAAGCTCACAGCGGCCGCGGGGCCGTTCGGCATCAGCATGGGCACGGTCATCGGCAGGACGCGCCGGGGACCTTTCTCCCGCAGCGTGTCCCACGCGTCAAGCAGGGTCCAGACACCGCCGATGCCGGTGGCGAAGGAGACGGCCAGGCGGTCGTGGTCAATTTCGCTGTCTGCCAGGCCCGAGTCGGCCCAGGCTTCCCGGGAAGCGACGACGGCGAACTGCGTCGAAGGGTCCATTCGCTTTGCTTCAACCCGGGAGAGGACTTCAGTGGCCGGCGTGGATACGCGTGCAGCGAAGGTGACGGGCAGGGCATACTTCTCAACCCATTCGTCCTCCAGCGTCCGGGCACCGGAGACGCCTACCAGGGCGTTCTTCCACATGGTCGGGACGTCTCCGCCGATCGGCGACGTTGCGCCGAGGCCGGTAATGACTACTTTGCGGGCCATGATTCACTCTCTCGGAAAATTGGTGGCTCACCGCTCTGCGGCGAGTCGAGGTGATGCTGTAAAGGGCGGCCGCAGGCAGCGGCCGCCCTCCACGAACTACGCCTGGGCGTTGGAGATGAAGTCGACGGCGTCGCCAACGGTCTTGAGGTTCTTGACCTCTTCGTCGGGGATGCGAACGCCGAACTTTTCCTCGGCGTTGACCACGATGGTCATCATCGAGATGGAGTCGATGTCCAGGTCATCCGTGAAGGACTTGTCCAGCTCAACGGCCTCGGGGGCCAGACCGGTTTCCTCGTTGACGATCTCGGCGAGACCGGCCAGGATTTCTTCGTTGCTAGCCATGGGGGCTCCTTTTTTCGTTGGTACCGGTGCTGGACCGGCGTCGGTTTTCCAACCGCCGAAGCGGTGTGGTCTGTGAAACTAGGGGAGGACAACTACCTGTGCGCCAAACACCAGGCCGGCGCCGAAACCGATCTGCAGCGAGAGCTTCCCACTCAGTTCGGGATGTTCATTGAGCAGCCGGTGCGTGGCCAGGGGAATGGAAGCGGCGGAGGTGTTGCCGGCGTCGGCAATGTCGCGGGCGATGACCACTGACTCGGGCAGCTTCAGCTGCTTGGCCATCTCATCGATGATTCTCATGTTGGCCTGGTGCGGGACAAAGGCTGAGAGGTCGGCGGCCGTGATGCCCGCAGCGTCAAGCGCCTGCTGGGCGGCCTTGGCCATTTCCCAGACAGCCCAGCGGAAGACGGTCTGTCCGTCCTGGCGGAGGGTCGGCCACAGCTTGGTTTCGCGCTCAGCCAGCACCGAGGCCGGAATCGTGCCGTCGGACTCGGCAGCCAGGGAGAGTTCCCGGATTTCAAGCATGGAGTGGGTCATGCCAATGGCGCCGGACTTGCTGCCGTCCGATCCCCACACTGAAGGCCCGATGCCGGGTGTGTCGGAAGGCCCGATGACGACGGCGCCGGCACCGTCACCGAGGAGGAACGAAATGGTGCGTTCGGTGTTGTCGATGAAGTCGGAGAGTTTTTCGACGCCGACCACCAGCACGTACTTGGCGGCCCCGGATCGCACCAGGGCGTCGGCCTGGGCAATTCCGTAGCAGTAGCCTGCGCAGGCAGCGGAGACATCGTAGGCGGGCGCCGGTGTGGCACCCAGGCGGTCAGCGACCTGGGCGGCAGCCGAGGGAGTGGCGTAGGGGTGCGTCACAGTGGAGACGATGACAGCGCCCAGTGCGGATCCGTCGATCCCGGCCTTTTCGAGCGCCTCGCGTCCGGCCAACTCGGCCATGTCCACAACGGACGTACCCTTGTCAGCGCGGTGGCGGGTGACAATGCCCGTCCGCTGCCGGATCCACTCGTCCGAGGATTCGATCCACTGGCAGACGTCGTCGTTGCTGACAATCACGTCGGGCCGGAACGCGCCGATGCCGTGAATACGGCTGAACTCGTGGATGGGGGACTGCTTCAGGGTGGGCGTGCTCACGCGTTACCTTCTTGTGTTGTAACTGCTGCCGCACCGGAATGCTCGGCCACGAAGGCCCGAGCAGCGGCGAGGTCTTCGGGGGTCTTCAGGGCCAGGGCCGGAACTCCGCGCATGCCGCGCTTGGCCAAACCGGTAAGGGTGCCTGCCGGAGGAAGCTCCAGCATGCCGGTGACGCCCATGCCCGTCATGGTTTCCATGCACAGGTCCCAGCGGACCGGACGGGACACCTGGGCGATCAGGCTGTCGAGGTTGGCCTCACCGCTGACGACTGCGGCGCCGTCGTAATTCGAGAGCAGCGTAGGGCGGGGCTCGGCGGGAGACAGCGAGGGCCGCAGTGCCTCAAGGGTGCTGAGCGCCGGCTCCATATGGCTGGTGTGGAAGGCTCCGGCCACCTTGAGCGGAATAACCCGCGCCTTGGCAGGGGGGTTTTCAGCCAGCAGGCCGAGCTGCTCCAGCGTTCCGGCGGCGACGACCTGCCCGCCGCCGTTGGCGTTGGCGGCAGTGAGTCCCAGCTCGGCAAGGACGCGTGCCACGTCGTCTGGATCGCCGCCGAGGATGGCGCTCATGCCGGTGGGTACCGCTGCCGCGGCGCGGGCCATGGCATTGGCGCGTTCGCGCACGAAGGCCATGGCGTCGGCTTCCGGGAGTGCACCCGCCAGTGCGGAAGCAGTGATTTCGCCGACCGAGTGTCCCGCAACAACCGTGGCTGCAGTCAGCGCTTCGGCATCCAGCAGCAGCCGGCCGGCCACAAGTCCGGCCGCGACGATCAGCGGCTGGGCGACGGCGGTGTCCTTGATGGTTTCCTCATCGGAGACGGTGCCGTGGGCCACCAGGTCAAGACCTGCGACGTCGGAGAGCTCTTCGAGGTGCTCCCGGACTCCGGGCAGTTCGAGCCACGGAGCGAGGAAGCCTGGCGTTTGTGACCCCTGGCCGGGGCAGACGATTGCAAGCACGTAACAAGCTTTCCAAAGAAGGTGCGATTTGCCGGGTGTTTAGGTGAACCAAGCTCTCTGGGACGCGTTGTAGGAAGTCTACAAGCGAAGTCCCTGCTGGCAAGGGTACTCAGGAGCGCGCTGCAGGCCGTTCCGCGGCCGTTTTTCCGGCCGGTGCGAGGCGCCCGACCACCAGGGCTGTCTGCAGCACGAAGGCTTCCCGGGGCAGCATCGGATCCCATCCGGTGATGTCGCAGACGCGCCTGAGCCGGTACCGGACGGTATTGGCGTGGACAAAGAGCTCCCGCGCCGTGGCTTCAAGGGAATGCCCCAGGGAAAGGTACGCCGACAGGGTGTCAGCCAGACCGTTGGAAGCGGCCAGCAGGGGACGGTAGATGTTGCGGATCAGGGCCTTCCTGGCCGAGTCGTCACCGGACATCACACGTTCGGGCCACAGGTCGTCGGCTGCCACCGGGCGGGGAGCAGCGGGCCAGGCTTTGGCAGCTGTCAAGCTGGCGAAGGCTGCCTGGGCCGACGGTCCGGCTTCCACGAGGGACTCCGCCGCCGGGCCGTAGACGACCGGGCCCGGACCGAAAAGGTCAGCAAGCCGGGCGAGGGCGCCGGCCTTGTCGGAGAGTCCGCCCAGGACCAGGATGAGGCGGTCGCCCTGGATGCCCACGAGGGTGTCTTCGGCAAGCCTCCCGGCGACCCTGCGCATCTCATTGACGAAGGTCGGGTTGGGGTCGGCCGGGGGACTGCCAACGATGACGGTCACAGGGGCTGCCGAGGTCCAGCCCACCGCAGCGATCCTTGACCGCAGCGCGTCCGAACTTTCCCCGCGAAGGATGGCGTCGACAACCAGCGCCTCCAGCCTGGTATCCCAGGCGCCGCGGGTCTCCGCTGCCCGGGCATACACGTCCGCGGCTGCGAAGGCGACCTCGCGGGAATACCGGAGAACGGCTTCACGCAGCGGGCCCTGCACTGAACCGGCAGCGAGCTCCGGGACCCGGTCCTCGACAACCTGGACCACCACCCGGATGAGGGAAAGGGCTTTCTGCAGGCTGATGGCGCGGGTCAGTTCAGTGGGTGCGGTGCCGAAAACGTCGCTGAGCACCCAGGCCGGCGAAGCGGGGCGTTCATACCAGTTGACGAATGAGGCGATGCCTTTTTGCGCCACCATGCCCAGCGCCGAACGCTCATCCGGACGAAGCCCGCGGTACCACGGAAGGGAAACGTCCAACTGCTTCAGCGTGGCTGTGGAGAGTTTGCCGATATTCGCTTTCAGGCGCTCAAGGACCAGCGGGTCCGCGCCGCCCGCTTCGGGCGAAGTTGTGGCCTGGGTCACCGGTGGGGTTGCTGGCATCTTTCGAGCTTACGGCCTTGGGCCCGCAACCTCCATTTTGTGAGAAGGCTACAAGTGTGGACAGGAGGCGGGAGGATTTTCCGGAAGGTTCCCGCGGGCAGGTCCCGGCGCCGGCGTTCACAGTACCGATCCCAGGCGGCGGAACCTCTCAGCACGTCCAGCAAGCCTTTCCTCCCCGGGGACGGAACGCAGGGTGGCCAGCTCATACTCAACGGCCTCTGCCATCCGCCGGCAGAACGCCGGTGCCTCGGCGGCGGCGTCGGGGCGTTCCTCCACAATGTGGTCCACGATTCCGTGGGCAGCCAAGGCCCCCACCGTGACACCCTGTTCCTCGGCCATCTGTGCGCCGTGGCTGGTGTCGCGGTGGACGATGGCGCTGGCTCCTTCAGGCGGCAGGGAGGAGAGCCAGGCATGCTGCGCAGCGATCGTGCGGTCAGCGGGAAGCAGTGCCAGCGCGCCGCCGCCGGCACCCTGGCCCATCAGCACCGACACCGTAGGGCACTCCAGTCCCACCAGGTCATTGAGGCTCCGGGCAATTTCGCCGGCCAGCCCGCCCTCCTCGGCTTCCCGGGACAGCGCGGCCCCGGCCGTGTCGATGATCGTCAGCAGGGGCAGATCCAGTTCCTCGGCCAGTCGCATGCCCCGGCGCGCTTCCCGCAGCGACGCCGGGCCAAGCGCTGCCTGCTCGCTGCCGCGCTGCCGATCCTGGCCCAGCACCACGCAGGGGGTGTTGCCGAACCGGGCCAGTGCCAGCAGCAGCCCGGGATCTTTCTCGCCCTGGCCGGTTCCGTTCAGGGGCAGGACGTCGGCAGCGCCGACGTGCAGCAGTTGCCGGACCCCGGGACGCAGGAGATTCCGGGAAATGGTGATGGACTCCCAGGCAGACAGCGCGGAGGGGCCGCTGCCCAGCGACGCCGGTGCCGGCATGGGGTCAGCCGGCCCGGGCAGGAGCATGGACAGTGCGCGGTGAATGGTTCCGGCAAGCTCTTCCGGCGGCAGGACGGCGTCGACGAGGCCTCTGGCCTGCAGGTTTTCCGCCGTCTGGACGCCCGTCGGGAAAGGCTCCCCGTACAGGGCTTCGTAGACGCGGGGGCCCAGGAAGCCGAGGAGGGCACCCGGCTCGGCGACCGTGATGTGGCCGAGTGATCCCCACGAGGCCATCACGCCGCCCGTGGTGGGGTGGCGGAGATAGACCAGGTACGGCAAGCCGGCTTCCTTGTGCCGGCGGACGGCGGCGGTGATCTTCACCATGGACAGGAAGGCCAGGGTGCCTTCCTGCATGCGGGTGCCGCCCGATGCCGGGCCGGCAAGCAGCGGCAGGCCTTCACGGGTGGCCCGCTCGACGGCGTGCATCAGGCGGTCCGCTGCAGCGACTCCGATCGAGCCGCCCAGGAAACCGAACTCGCAGACAACCAGGGCAACGCGCCGCCCGCGGACCAGGCCTTCACCGGTCAGGACCGATTCATCCTCACCGGTTTTCTGCCGGGCTGCGGCGAGGTCTGCCTCATAGGCTTCGCTGTGCCCGGTGTAGGTCACGGGGCTGTCCCAGGAACGGTAGGACCCGGGGTCCACCACCATGTCCAGCAACCCGCGCGCGTCCAGCCGCTTCCGGGGTGCCTGCACGGTCATGACTGCTCTCCTTCCCTGCCCGCCAGCCAGCGCCGGACGCCGTCCCCGTGCTGGTTCAGCAGTGGAGGTGCCGTATGGCTCCGGTGCGTGGTCTCGGTTCCCGCGTCCGCTTCGAAGAACCGCAGGGGCGGGCCCGGAAGGGTCACCTCGCCCAGGACCGGGTGCTCGACGTCGATCATCAAGCCCTGTGAACGGACCTGTTCCCACGCGTAGACCTCATCGAGGGTTCGTACCTTCCCTGCGGGAATCCCCTCGGCCCGGAGCTTTTCCAGGAGCGGCTCGGCGTCGAATCCCGCAAAAGCTTCCTCGACAGCGGCGATCACTGCCTCGCGGTTGCGCACCCTTTCGGCGTTGCCGGCGAACTCCGGCCGGGAGGTATCGATCCCGAATGCGGCGGCGAAGGCCACCCAGAGCTTTTCGCTGCCCACGCTGATCTGGATTTTCCCGTCCCGGCAGGAGAACAGGCCGTAGGGAGCGATCGAGGGATGGTGGTTGCCCTGTGCTGCGGGTACTTCCCCGGCCACGGTGTGGCGAGTCCCCTGGAACGCATGGACACCCACGACGGCGGCCAGCAGGGAGGTGCGGACCACCTGTCCCTTGCCGGTGCGCTCGCGTTCGAGCAGTGCGGCCAGCAGTCCAAAGGCCCCGTACATCCCGGAGAGCAGGTCCGCGATGGGGACACCCACCCGCTGGGGATCGGCAGGGCTGGACCCGGTCAGTGACATCAGCCCGGCCTCGCCCTGGACAATCTGGTCGTAGCCGCTGCGGGTGGCCTCGGGGCCGTCATGGCCGAACCCGCTGATGGAGAGGATCACCAGCCGGGGGTTGAGTTCGTGGAGCTGCGCGGGGGAGAAACCGAGGCGGTCCAGGACCCCTGGGCGGAAGTTCTCCACCAGCACGTCCGCCCGCCGTACGAGGTCCCGAAGGACCGCCGCGCCGTCCTCGGATTTCAGGTCGAGGCTGATGGACTCCTTGTTGCGGTTGCAGGAGAGGAAGTACGTGGACTGCTGGTCATCTTCCGGTCCGGCGAAGGGCGGTCCCCAGCTCCGGGTGTCATCTCCCGTGCCGGGGGTTTCCACCTTGATGACCCGGGCACCGAGGTCTGCCAGCATCATGCCGGCGTGCGGTCCTGCCAGGGCCCTGCTGAGGTCTGCGACAACATAGCCGTCCAGGGGGCCGCGGGTGGGGGAATCGGTAAGCATAGGGGTTTCTTTCCTTTGTTCTGAAGTGCCGGCGTTCCGGCGTTCCACTGCGCGGGTCCGGGTACGGCCCTAGAGCCAGCCGGGAACCACCATGACCACCCACGCGACCAGCGGCCCGGCCACAACGACGATTCCGCTGTAGGAGAGGATCTGCTTGTAGAAGCGGTCCTTGTCCAGGGAATCGGGGGCGTTGGCGAGCACCAGGGCGCCGTTGGTGGAGAAGGGAGAAACGTCAACGATCGTGGAGGACACTGCCAGGGCGCAGATCAGCCCGACGGCGCCAATCTCGCCGGAGGCCAGGAACGGCACGGCGAGGGGGATCAGGGCGGCCAGGATGGCGGTGGAGGAAGCGAAGGCGGAGACGACCGCACCGATGTAGCAGATCAGCAGGGCGGCCAGCAGCGGCATGCCCAGTCCGACCACGCCGTCGGACACGTATTCAACGGTTCCCGCCTCCTGCAGGACGCCCACGAAGGTGAGCATGCCGCAGATCAGCAGCACGGTGGACCAGCTGATCTTGTTGACCGCTCCTTTTTGGGCCTGGGGCGATACGAGGGCCAGGACTACCGCGATGGTGATGGACACGAAACCGACGTCGACCTTGAAGCCGAGGGCCACAACGGCCAGGACGATCAGGCCGGCGATGGTGGCGAGCTGGGGGAAGAGTTCGCCGCGGGTCTTGGTGGCGTCCACACCGTCGCCCGCGGGATCGCGCGGGCCGTAGATACCCGAGCCGGTGCCTTTGTAGGCAACGTCGGTGCGGTCGGCGGAGCTGACGCTCATGCGCGCCGAGGCGACCTGCTCCACGAAGGCGCCGGCTGCGCTGCTGCGCAGCTTGGTGCCGCCGAGGACGAAGAAGAGAATCAGCGCGATGAATGTATTGAAAAGCAGGCTCGCCATGAAAACGGCGAATGGGCTGGACTCGAGGTCGGTGTTGCCGATGATGCCGTTGACGGTGACGCCGTACACCGCGATCGGGGAGAAGCCGCCGGCCTGGGCGCCGTGGATGACCATCATGCCCATCATCAGCGGGTTGATCTTGTTTTTTGCGGCAAAGCCCAGGGCGATTGGGGCAATGATGGCGACGGCGGCAGGGGAGAGGGCGCCGACGGATGTGATGAGTGCGGTGATGGCGAACATGATCCAGGGGATCAGTGCCACCCGGTTGCCGACCAGGCGGACAGCGCCGCGGACTAAGAGGTCAATCGTCCCGTTGTTCTGCGCTATCGCAAACAGGTACGTCACGCCCACGATGGTCAGGAACAGTCCGCCCGGGAAGTTGGCCAGGATCTCCTCGGTGCTCATGCCAAGTACGAGGAAGCCAAGGGCGAAGGCGCCCACGAACGCCAGGGCGCCCATGTTCAGCGGCAGGACGGTGGCCAAAAGGAACATGGCCGCCAGGAACAGTATTGATAGGACAGGAGCGGACATCGGCAGTCCCTACGTCGGAGGTCCCTGCGGTTCCGGGGAGGCGGAGCCCAGGTTGGATGTGAGCCACATCACAGGCTCACTGGCCTAGCCTCTTAGACTCTGGGTCTCCGTGTCAATCCATCTATACTCAAATGTCCCGGCCGGCAGGCGCCGGTCAGCGCCAAGGGAGGCTCCCATGTCCGGTACGACCGATCCGCAAGGCTTCGTCCGGGTCCCGCGGCCCCGGCTCTACGAGGTGCTGGTGAAGCAGCTGCTGGACTATATCGCCGCCACCGGCCTCGGCCCCGGGGACCTGCTGCCTGCCGAAAGGGACCTCGCCGATCGAATGGGAGTCTCGCGGGCCACCTTGGCACAGGCGCTGGTGGCGCTGGAGGTCCTGGGGGTTATCGACGTCCAGCACGGCACCGGAGCGGTGCTCGTGTACCGGCCCAGCGTGGCATCCGTGCTGCGCGAACTGCGTGAACACCGGGACCGGATGCCGGAAATCGTCGAGGCGCGCAGCACCCTGGAAGTCAAACTTGCGGCGCTCGCAGCGCAGCGCCGTACAGCCGCGGACCTCGCCGCCATTGAGGCGGCCCTGGAGGCCATGTCAGCTGAAATCGCCGGGGGCAGCCGCGGTACGGATGGGGACGAGCTTTTCCATCAGGCCGTGGCCGCTGCGGCGCACTCGTCCATCCTGGCGTCCATGATGACGTTCATCGCCGAACTGGTCCGCGAGACCCGGCTCGCGTCGCTGGGCCAGCCGGGGCGGCCCGAAGTTTCGCTGGCCTCCCACCGTGCCATCGCGGACGCGATCAGCGCGGGCGATCCGTCAGCGGCTGCGGACGCGATGCAGGCCCACATCGACCTGGTTGCCGAGACAGACCTGTAGCCGGCCGGATTTGCAGCCCCGCAGACCTGTAGCCGCAGGTGCGGCTACAGGTCTGCGGGGCGGCTGCAGCGGCTCAGTGCCCGGCCACTGTGCGGATGCCGGCCTAGGCGTCGCCGCCGGCGTTGCCGCTGGTTCCCTTCGTGACATCCAGCAGATGGTACTTGGAGATCGCCTCCTGCGGCGCCGAGGCATCCACCTCTTTGCGCCGTGCCAGCATTTCCAAGGACCGGACCACCATGGAATGGCTGTCGATCTTGAAGAACCGGCGGGCTGCCGCGCGGGTATCCGCGAAGCCGAATCCGTCGGCGCCCAGGGACGCAAACTCGTTCGGCAGGAACTGCCGGATCTGGTCCGGCAGCGCCTTCATATAGTCACTTGAGGCGACGACCGGCCCGGTGGCTCCGGCCATTTGCTGCGTCACGAAGGGGACCCGCGGTTCTGCGTCGGGGTGCAGGAAGGAATGCTCTTCCGCTGCCAGTCCGTCACGGCGCAGCTCGTTCCAGGACGTCACTGACCAGACATCCGCCGAAACGTTCCAGTCGTCTGCGAGGAGGCGCTGGGCTTCCAGCGCCCAGGGGACCGCGACGCCGGAGGCCAGGAGCTGCGTCCTGGGTCCGTCAATGCTCGCAGGGGAGAGCAGGTAGATGCCTTTGATGACGCCTTCAACGTCAAGGTCCTCCGGAGCCTTCGGCTGCTGGATCGGCTCGTTGTAGGCCATGATGTTGAAGATGACGTTCGGGTCCTCCGAGTCCGGGCCGTACATCTGCTCCAGGCCGTGGCGGACAATGTGTCCAATCTCGTAGCCGTAGGCCGGATCGTAGGTCTTCACCGCGGGATTTGTGGAGGCCAGGATCGGAGAGTGCCCGTCAGCATGCTGCAAACCCTCACCGGTCAGCGTCGTCCTGCCTGCGGTGGCCGAGATCATGAAGCCGCGAGCCATCTGGTCCGCAGCCGCCCAGATGAAGTCCCCGGTCCGCTGGAAGCCGAACATCGAATAGAACACGTAGACCGGGATCAGGGGAACGCCCTGGGTCGCATAGGCCGTTCCGGCAGCGGTGAAGGCGGCAATGGAACCCGCCTCGTTGATTCCCATGTGCACGATCTGGCCCTGCGGGGACTCCTTGTACGCCAGGACAAGGTCCCGGTCCACGGACAGGTAGTTCTGCCCCTGGGGGTTGTAGATCTTCGCCGTCGGGAAGAACGAGTCCATGCCGAAGGTGCGGGCCTCATCTGGGATGATCGGCACAATCCTGGTGCCGAACTCCTTGTCCCGCATCAGGTCCTTGAGCAGCCGCACAAAGGCCATGGTGCTCGCGGCCAGCTGTTTGCCGGAGCCTCGGTTCGCCACCTCATAGGACTTTTCGCCGGGCAGGTGGATGGGTTTGAAATCCGAGCGGCGCTCCGGGAGGAACCCGCCCAGCTCCCGGCGCCGGTCCAGCATGTACCGGATCTCAGGCGCCTGAGGGCCCGGGTTGTAATACGGAGGGCGGTAGGGGTCCGCCTCGAGCTGTTCATCGGTGATGGGAATCCGCAGGTAGTCCCGGAAAAGCTTCAGGTCATCCAGGGTCAGCTTCTTCATCTGGTGAGTGGCGTTCCGGGCCTCGAAATGCGGTCCCAGCCCGTAGCCCTTCACCGTGTGGGCCAGGACAACAGTCGGCTTGCCCTTGAACTCGACCGCAGCCTTGTACGCGGCATAGACCTTCCGGTAGTCGTGCCCGCCGCGCTTCAGGTTCCAGATGTCGTCGTCGGAAAGCCCTGAGACCATCGCCTTGGTCTGGGGACTCTTGCCGAAGAAGTGGTCCCGGACGAATCCGCCGGACTCGCCCTTGTAGGTCTGGTAGTCGCCGTCGGGCGTGGAGTTCATGATGTCCACCAGGGCACCGTCTTCATCCGCTGCCAGCAGCGGATCCCACTCCCTGCCCCACACGACTTTGATGACGTTCCAGCCGGCGCCGCGGAAGAAGGCTTCCAGCTCCTGCATGATCTTGCCGTTGCCGCGGACCGGGCCGTCGAGGCGCTGCAGGTTGCAGTTGACGACGAAGGTCAGGTTGTCGAGCTTGTCGTTGGCGGCCACGTGCAGCAGCCCCCGGGATTCGGGTTCGTCCATTTCGCCGTCGCCCAGGAAGGCCCAGACGTGCTGGTTGGAGGTGTCCTTCATGCCGCGGTTGTCCATGTACCGGTTCAGCTGCGCCTGGAAGATCGCGTTCATGGGGCCGATCCCCATGGACACGGTGGGGAACTCCCAGAAATCCGGCATGGACCGCGGGTGCGGGTAGGAGGACAGGGCGTGTCCCTCACGGGACTTTTCCTGCCGGAAGCCGTCAAGGTCCTCTTCGGTGAGCCGGCCCTCCAGGAAGGCCCGGGCATACATCCCCGGTGCCGCGTGGCCCTGGAAGTAGACCTGGTCGCCCCGGCCGGGAAAGTCCTTGCCGCGGAAGAAGTGGTTCATGCCCACTTCGTAGAGGGTTGCAGCTCCGGCGAAGGTTGAGATGTGGCCGCCGACGCCAATGCCGGGCCGCTGGGCCCGGTGGACCATGACGGCGGCGTTCCACCGCATCCATGCCCTGAACCGGCGCTCGATCTCTTCGTCTCCCGGGAACTCCGGTTCCTGGTCCACCGGGATCGTGTTGACGTAGTCCGTGGTGGTGACCATGGGCACACCCACGGAATGGGCACCTGCGCGCTGGAGCAGGGAGCGCATGATGAACTGCGCCCGTTCAGTGCCTTCAGTCCGGATCAGGTCGTCCAGCGATTCGATCCATTCGGCGGTTTCTTCCGGATCCTTGTCCGGCAGCTGGCCCGTGAGCCCGCTGAGGATGTCCGTTTTGTCTTCTGCGGCCACGAAATTCTCCTATGCACAGATGGTGACTGGACATTGGTCTGACGCTGCGCTGATGATTCCCGGCCCTGTCTGCCGGGCGGCTGGGTGCTTTGGTCCCATGGGCGGCGTGCGGCCCCGGAGCCCTTTAGGCCACTGTAGACCGGTGGCAGATTCTTTCGTAGGGTTCGCGGCCAACCTCGTGCCTGCGGGGCAAGGGCCCCCCGGACAGCGCGTCCGGGCACGGCCGCAGCGCGCAAAACCCCTTGAAGCTTGCCGCCAAAAGGTGTTCCCTTGTCTTCAGGAACGGGCGGTTCGCCCCAAGATGTGATTCCCTTGTATTTATGCAGTCAACCAGGAGGAGTGAAGTGAGCGAGGCCGATGCCGCCACGGAAAGCAATGTGGCGGAAAGAATGGGTTTCAAAGACGGCGACCTGATTCAGGAATTCGGCTACGACGAGGACGTTGACTTCGATCTCCGGGAGGATCTTGAGGACCTCGTCGGCGGCGAACTCCTGACGGAGGACGATCATGATGTCGTCGACGGCGTGATCCTGTGGTGGCGCGCCGATGACGGTGATTTGGTGGACGCGCTGGTCGATTCGCTGACCACGCTGGACGACGGCGGCGTCGTCTGGGTCCTCACCCCGAAGTCCGGCCGGAGCGGTTATGTTCCCCCGGCAGACATTGAGGAAGCAGCTCCTACAGCGGGCCTGCACGTCACCACCTCCCCGGGTGTGTGCCAGGACTGGGCAGCCACCCGCCTGGTGAGCCGCAGGAAGAAGTAACCTGCATGCCGGCTGAAACCGGACCCGGTCCCGGAGAGCCGGCCCCCGGCTTCGTGCTCCCGAACCAGTATGGCGAGCCGGTGAGCTTGGAGCGGATGGCAGGGAAGCCGGTGGTGCTGGTTTTCTATCCCTTCGCTTTCTCCCGGGTGTGTTCCGGAGAGCTGGCGGAACTGGCAGCACTGCAGCCGGAGTTCCGTGCAGCCGGAGCCTCACTGCTGGCAGTTTCCTGCGACGCAAAGTATTCACTCCGAGCCTGGGCAACGGAGCAGGGGTGGGAGTTTGGCCTGCTTTCGGATTTCTGGCCGCACGGTGCCGTCGCCCGGCGCTACGGTGTGTTTGACGAAAACCGCGGCCTCGCCACGAGGTCCAGTTTTGTCATCGGAGCCGACGGCGTCATCCGCACGGTCCTGAGCTCCGCGATGGGCGAACCCCGCGACCAGGCGGCATACCGTAAGGCGCTCTTGGAACTCTCAACGGCTGGCCGGAGCTGACATGCCCCTGGCGCGCAAACCCTCCGGTCCCGCCGGAACCGGACTGACCGGGTTCGTGACACGCGATCCGGCCGATGCTTCCACCGACCCCACGGATGCCGAGCGGGCGCAGCTCAATGCCGCCGTCGAGCTCCTGGCAGGGCGCCGCATGGCGCTGCTGACAGGAGCCGGCCTCAGCACCGACTCGGGGATTCCGGACTACCGCGGACCCGACGCGCCGCCGCGCAATCCCATGACGTACCAGCAGTTTGTCGGCGACCCCGAGATGCGGCAGCGATACTGGGCCCGCAACCACGTTGGCTGGCACCACCTGCGGCACGCCGTGCCCAACGCAGGACATGAGGCCGTGGTCCATCTGGAAGAGCGCGGGCTGCTGACGGGCGTCATCACGCAGAACGTGGACCGGCTCCACAGCGATGCGGGCAGCATCCGGGTCATCGACCTGCACGGCAGGTATGACCGTGTCCTCTGCCTCTCCTGCGGATCCGTCTACACGCGTGAAGGGATCGCCCGGCTGCTGGAAAAGCTGAATCCGGGATACCTGGAACAGGTCGGTGCCGAGTGGGACACAGCGCCCGACGCCGACGCCGAAATCGCGGATACGGAAGGCTTTACGGTCGCTGACTGCCCGGTCTGCGACGGCATGCTGAAGCCCGACTTCGTCTACTTCGGTGAGAACGTCCCGAAGGAACGCGTCCGGCTGGCTTACGCGGCCGTTGATGATGCCGGCGCCCTGCTCGTGGCGGGCTCGTCGCTGACCGTGATGAGCGGACTGCGTTTTGTCCGGCACGCCGCGAAAGAGGGAAAGCCGGTGGTGATCATTAACCGGGGGCAGACCCGCGGAGACGATCTGGCGGACCTGAAGATCGACATGGGGGTGGGCGCGGCACTGCAGTATCTGGCCCGTGCCCTGCCCGAGCCGGGCACGGCACAGCACGACGCCGGAACGGAGCCGGATTAGGCGTTTAGGACGCCTGTCCGGTAATGTAATTCCTCGTGATGCGGCGCTGGCCGGGATATCCCAGCTGGCATAACGGGTCACGTCGGGTCTTTAGCTCAGCTGGTAGAGCGCCACGTTTACACCGTGGATGTCATCGGTTCGATCCCGGTAGGACCCACGGACAAAACCCGCCTCGGTAACAACCGAAGGCGGGTTTTTTCGTCCCTCGTCAAGGCAGGGTGATCCCCGGAGCCCACCCGCCGAATGCCCCGCCGAGGTGGCGGCCGGCACACACCGGACTCTGAGGTTTCGGTGGTAAGACGGAACAGGCTGCCAATGGGGCGGCCATTCCCTTGTTCGATGCGAAAGACCACCGTTGCGCACCACCTTCTTCAAATCCCTCCTGGCATCGCTGCTGTCGGCGGGGATGCTGGTCTCCGCGGTTGCCGGCTGCGCGCCTGTGCCGAAGCAGAAAGAGGCCACGCTTCCTCAGCAAGCTGCCGCGCCGTCGCCCGCTGCGCGGCCCGAGACGCCGCTGCTCGCCGAATTGGACCGGTACAACGCAGAAACCGCCGTTGACTTCTCGGTCGCGCTGTACGAGCACGACACCGGCCAGGCCTGGACCTACAACCCGTCGGGACGCTACCTCGAAGCCAGCCTGGTGAAAGTGCCGATCCTCCTCACCCTGCTGCGGCAGGCAACTGAGGAAGGCCGGGAGCTTTCGGCCGTAGAGCGCGCACTGGCTGAGGAGATGATCCGCCGGAGCGACAACGCGGCAACCGACCAGCTCTACACCCTGATCGGCGGAGCTCCTGAACTGCAGGCGACGTATGACCGGCTCGGTATCTCGAATACCCCGGCAACGGAGATCTGGGGTGCCAACGAGACCACCGCCGAGGACCAGTTGCGGATTGCGACGGCGGTGGCCCGCGGGGTGGACTGGATTGATCCACGCCTGCATGAGTATGCGGTGGTGCTGCTGGAGAGCGTAGTGCCCGAGCAGGCATGGGGGATCAGCTCAGGGATCCTGCGTTCCGTAGCTGAAGTGGGGCTGAAAAACGGCTGGCTGCAGGATGACCTGCTGTCCTGGAATGTGGGCAGCTCCGGGTTCATTCTCGGTGACGGTGCCGAATACAGCCTGGTGGTCCTGACCGCGGGTACACAGACTCTCGGGGCCCGCAGTGGCGGGCACGAAGGCGCCGCCGCGATCGTGAACCGCTGGGAACTGGGGGACTCCGCGTAACGTCCGGAGTCCGATGCCTGCGGGTCGGAACTATTTTCCGCTGCCCTGCCCGGACACTCGGTGGTACGCGGCGATCAGGGGACCGGCCGAGAGCCCGTGTGCGAAGACACTCAACAGCACTGTCGTGACCACCGTAGCCAGGAGGGTGCCCGCAGCAGGGATACCCCGTTCATAGGCCAGCAGTCCGAAGACCACCGAGGCGAGCCCCCGGGGGCCGAACCACCCCATGAACGCCTTGGTCTGCCAGTCCGCTCCGCTGCCGGCCATGGCCAGGAAAACCGGGAGCATCCGTACCACGGTGAGGCTGAGCAGGGCGTAGAAGAGTACGGCCCATGACAGGTACGGCAAGGCAGCCAGGACCGCCACGGCGCCAAAGACCATCCACGTGGCCGCTGCGAGGACAGAGCCGGTGTCAGCTGTGAACCGGGTTGCGTCCTTCGTCCCGGAGCCGCCCGTCAACAGGAAGGCCATCCCTCCGACAAAGGCGGCAATGAACACGCTTCCGCCCAGAGTACCTGCGGCGGCGTAGGCGCCCAGGGCCACGGCAAGCGTCAAAGGCTGGACCCACTCCCTCTGCAGCCAGTCCCGTGCCCGGGCCGTGCGCAGGATGTACCCGCCGGCCCCGCCCACAGCCAGGCCCGCCGCAGCGCCCAACCCGATTTCTTCAACCACAGCTGCTGCCACGGCCGACGGAACGCTGCCTTCCAGCGTCGCCATCGTAATGTCCAGGGAAACGAGGAAAAACGGCACCGCAATGCCGTCGTTCAATCCGCTTTCCACGGTCAGCGACTCCCGGACCCGGGCCGGCAGCGCGGTGTCATCGACGACCCTCTGGCCAAGGGCGGCATCCGTCGCACAGAGCATTGTGGACAGCAGGAAGACACTCGCCAGTGGCAGGCCCGGGAAAAGGAGCAGGCCAACCCCCAGGCCCAGGAGCAGTGTCAGGGGCAGGCCGATCAGCAAAAGGCGTCCCGGCCACCCGGGACTGCGGCGCAGCAGGCCGAGGTCCAGCCGGGCCGCATCCGTGAAGAGGAGGAAGACCAGGGCCAACTCAGTGACATGTTCGACGACGGTGCTGTCCACTGCCGGGCTCAGCGGTCCCGGAGCGGCCGTGCCCAGGACGATCCCGGCCGTGACGAAGACCATGGCAGAGGTCACGCCGCAGCGGCTCAGGGGTTGGGACAGGGTGCTGAAAAGAACCAGGACGATCGTTCCGATGAGCAGCACAATCATGGGCTTTACCTCCCGTGCCACGCGCCGGTCCAGACCTGCCGTACCGTTCACTGTCACTGTCACTGTCACTGTCACTGTCACTGTCACGGCGCCAAGGTCGAACCGCTTTGCTTCCAAGAATGCGGGAAACCTGCCCACGGCGGAAGCGGGCGGATATCCTAATGAGGTCGGCTGCGGTGCACAGGATCCGGGCAGCGCAGCAAGCCGCTTTGAAAGGCCCCGATTATGGGCAGGACAACCAGTCACCAGAGCGTTCCGGAACGCGCCGCAGGGGGCAGGCAACGCCGGCAGGCGACACCCCGTGCCGTACACCGGGACTGGACTCCGTCGCCTGCGCGGCCGGATCCCGTGGCCCTCATTGAAGAGCAGAACCTGACCCGTGAACCGGACCTGGTACCGGTGAGGCATGCCAGGATGCTGGCCTCGCCGTTGACGTTCTACCGCGGGGCGGCGAAGATCATGGCCGCGGATCTCAAGGACACCGCGCGGGCGGGGCTGGATGTCCAGCTCTGCGGCGATGCCCACCTGTCCAATTTTGGCGTGTTTGCCTCCCCTGAGCGGACACTGGTTTTCGATCTCAACGACTTCGACGAAACCCTCCCCGGACCGTTCGAGTACGACGTACTGAGGATGGCAGCGAGTTTCACCATTGCGGCCAGGCACAATATGTTCAGCCGGGATGACGCGCGCGGTGTTGCCCTTGCAGCCGTCCGGTCCTACCGAGAAGCAATGCGCAGCTTCGCGCAGATGGGCACGTTGGACATCTGGTATGCGCGGCAGTCGGAAGAGGACCTGGTCGCAGCTATCCGGCTCGTGGCCGAGTCCAGCAAGGGCAAGGCGGAGAAAAGGGCGGCAAAGCAGGCAGGAGAGAAGGTGGCGAAGGCCGTTCGGAAGGCACGCTCGCGGGATAGCCTGCAGGCCCTGTCCAAGCTTGCCGAACGGGTCGACGGCACGTACCGGATTGTCAGCCAGCCTCCGATTCTCATCCCGGTCCGGGAACTGGAGGGGGTGTTCGGCACATCCGCGGAAGACATGGCGAACGCGGTACGGGACCAGTTGCATTCCTACCGCCGGAACCTGCAGCATGAGAGGCGCCAACTCCTGGAGCGCTTCGAAGTTATCGACGTGGCACGCAAAGTGGTGGGTGTCGGAAGCGTCGGCACAAGGGCCTTTATCGTTCTTCTCCAAGGCCGCGACTCCGCAGACCCGCTGTTCCTGCAGGTCAAGGAAGCGACACGGTCCGTCCTGGAAGACCACCTGCCCCGCAGCGCCTACCGCCACCCCGGGGCGCGGGTGGTCCAGGGCCAGCGCCGGATGCAGGCCGCGAGCGATATTTTCCTGGGCTGGACGAAAGGCGTCCAGGAAAACCGCTACCTGTACTGGCGCCAGCTGCGGGACATGAAAGGCTCCGCCGTCATTGAAGGCATGCGTCCCCTGGGGATGGGGTTCTATGCCCGGACCTGTGGCTGGACCCTCGCCAGGGCACACGCCCGGTCCGGGGACCCTGTCGCGATCGCGGCGTATCTGGGCAAGGGGGACGTTTTCGACGAATCCGTTGCGGATTTTTGCGACCGGTATGCCGATCAAAACGAACAGGACTATGAGGCCTTCTCCGCAGCCGTCCGCTCGGGGCGGGTTCCGGCCGCGGCCGGATCCTGACCTCCGTGTTCAGGCCACGGCAAAGCAGCCGTGTGGCGGGGGCGGCCTCCGGGAGAATAGGCTAAAGGCTGAAGACGGCGCCGCTGCTGCGCCGACACCGTGCTGGTTCCCGGCACCTGAAGAATCCTTGGAGTGAACTTGAGCGCACAAATCGGTGTAACCGGCCTGGCTGTCATGGGGGCGAACCTTGCCCGCAACCTGGCCCGCAACGGCTACACGGTGGCCCTGCACAACCGGTCGGTGGAAAAGACGGACGCCCTGCTGAACGCCCACGGGGACGAGGGCGACTTCATCCGCACGGAGACCCTGCAGGAGCTGGTGGATTCACTCGAAAAGCCGCGCCGCGTCCTGATCATGGTGAAGGCCGGAGCGCCCGTGGACTCGGTCATCGACCAGCTGGTGCCGCTCCTGGAACCGGGCGACATCGTCATTGACGCAGGGAACTCCCATTACGAAGACACCCGCCGCCGCGAGGCCGCACTGGCCGAAAAAGACCTGCACTTCGTTGGCGTCGGAGTTTCCGGCGGTGAAGAAGGTGCACTCCTTGGCCCGTCCATCATGCCCGGCGGCTCCCGCGAGTCCTACGACTCGCTCGGCCCGATGCTGGAGAAGATTTCGGCCAAGTACAACGGCGAGCCGTGCTGCACCTGGGTCGGCACCGACGGCGCCGGGCACTTCGTGAAGATGGTCCACAACGGCATCGAATACGCCGACATGCAGGTCATCGGCGAGGCCTACGACCTGCTGCGCTCCGCTGCCGGAATCGAACCGGCCGAGCAGGCACAGATCTTCACTGACTGGAACAAGGGCCAGCTGAGCTCCTTCCTGATCGAGATCACGGCGGAGGTCCTGGCCCACACTGACGCCAAGACCGGCAAGCCGTTCGTCGACGTCGTCGTGGACTCCGCCGGCCAAAAGGGGACCGGACGCTGGACTGTGGTCTCCGGCCTGGATCTGGGCTCCCCGGTTTCGGCCATTGCTGAATCCGTCTTCGCCCGCGCGCTCTCTTCCCAGCGCGGCCAGCGCGAGGAAGCGCAGGGCATCCTGGCCCGCAAAGAAACCGCCGTCGAGCTCCCCGAGACCTTCGTCGAGGACGTGCGGCAGGCGCTCTACGCCTCCAAGCTGGTCAGCTACGCACAGGGCCTGGACATGCTCACGGGCGCGGCCAAGACCTACGGCTGGGACCTGAAACTGGATGAGATTGCCTCGCTGTGGCGCGCGGGCTGCATCATCCGCGCGGAACTGCTTGATGACATCATGAAGGCCTACGCGGACGGACAGGCGCCGGCCAACCTGCTGCTGGCCCCGGCCTTCGCCGAGTCCATAGCCGAAGCACTGCCGGCCTGGCGCCGGGTTGTTTCTTTTGCCGTCCAGCTGGGAATCCCGGTTCCGGTCTTCTCCTCCTCGCTGGCCTACTACGACGGCCTGCGCCGCAAGCGCCTCCCGGCCGCCCTGACCCAGGGCCTGCGCGACCTCTTCGGTGCGCACACTTACAGCCGGATCGACGCCGAGGGCACCTTCCACACACTGTGGAGCGGGGACCACTCCGAGATCGAAGCCGTGGACACCCACTAGGTCCGGGCAAAGCAAGAGGCCGGCGGCCCCCTTCCGGAGCAGCCGGCCTCTTGCTTTGTGCCGCTAAATGTAGATCGCAGGATCCACGTACTCCGCGGGATCCACAGCGGGCTGGTTCATCTTGGGGTCGCGGTGGCGCCACGTCGCGGGGATGCCGGTAATGATCGAATCTGCCGGAGCGTCCTTGACGACGACGGCGTTCGCTCCCACGGCGCTGTTGGCGCCGATGGTGACCGGACCCAGGATCTTCGCCCCGGCGCCTACGACGACGCCGTTGCACAGGGTGGGATGGCGCTTGACCTTCGCCAGTGAGCGGCCGCCCAGGGTCACGCCGTGGTAGAGCATGACATCGTCGCCGATCTCCGCCGTTTCGCCAATCACCACGCCCATGCCGTGGTCGATGAAGAACCGCCGTCCAATGGTTGCACCGGGATGGATTTCGATTCCCGTAGCGAACCGTGCCGCCTGGGACAGGACCCGTGCCGGGAAGCGCAGCGCCGGCTTGGACCACATCCGGTGCGTCAGGCGGTGCACCCAGATGGCGTGCAGGCCGGAGTAGACGACGAGGTTCTCGAAGGAACCCCGGGCCGCCGGGTCGTGGGACGCGGCGGCGTCGAGGTCTTCGCGCAGGCGTGACAGGAAACGCACGTGGGACTTTCTGCTTGGTGGTTCTCCGCCGTAGCAGGCGGGCTGGCTAGCCGCGGATGTCGTCGTAGAGAACCGTCGAAATGTAGCGTTCTCCGAAGTCGCAGACAACGGCCACGATCAGCTTACCGGCGTTTTCGGGGCGCTTGGCCAGTTCCAGTGCAGCCCAGACGATTGCACCGGAGGAGATGCCGCCGAGGATGCCTTCCTGCGTGCCCAGTGCCCGGGCGGTGGCAACGGAGTCCTCGATGGACGCGTCAAACACCTCGTCGTAGATCTCGGTGTCCAGGATCTCGGGAATGAAGTTGGCGCCGATGCCCTGGATCTTGTGCGGGCCCGGGGAACCGCCGTTGAGGATCGCGGAATCCTTCGGTTCGACGGCGACGATCTGGACACCCGGCTTGCGCTTCTTCAGGACCTGGCCGACGCCGGTGACGGTTCCACCGGTACCAACACCTGCCACAAAGATGTCCACCTTGCCGTCGGTGTCTTCCCAGATTTCCTCGGCGGTGGTGTTGCGGTGGATTTCCACATTGGCCTGGTTGGCGAACTGCTGGGCCCAGATGGAATTCTCCGTGGTGGCCACAATTTCCTTGGCCTTCTCGACGGCGCCGCGCATGCCGTCTGCACCCGGGGTCAGCACGATTTCGGCACCGAAGGCACGCAGCATGACCCGGCGCTCCGTGGACATCGTTTCGGGCATGGTCAGGATGACCTTGTAGCCGCGGGCTGCGCCGACCATGGCCAGGGCGATTCCGGTGTTGCCGGAGGTGCCCTCCACGATGGTTCCTCCCGGACGGAGGGCGCCGGCCTTTTCAGCCGCGTCGACTATGGCGACGCCGATACGGTCCTTGACCGAGTTGGCGGGGTTGTAGAACTCCAGCTTCACCGCCACGTCGCCGGGCAGGCCATCAGTAAGCCGGTTGAGGCGGACCAGGGGAGTGCCGCCTACCAGCTGGGTGACGTCGTCGTAAATTCGTGCCATGTGGGTTTTCCTCTGTTCGTTGGCCTGTGGGCCGGCGTGAAGACAGTTTCCTCAAGCCTATCGCCGGTCATTCACAGATTTAGGTGTCAAGCCATTCGGCGTAATACTTCCTGGCCTTCGCCAGCTTCGGGTTGATGATCACCTGGCAGTAGCCCTGTTCGGGATGCTTCGCATAAAAGTCCTGGTGGTACTCCTCAGCCCGGTGGAACGTGGGCAGCGGGGTGATCTCCGTGACAATGGGGTCATTCCACAGTGCCTGGGCCCGCTGGACCGCCTTCTCCATCTCTTCGCGTTCCTGGTCTGTCCGGTAGAACATCGAGGACCGGTACTGCGTGCCCACGTCATATCCCTGCCGGTTGAGCGTCGTCGGATCGTGCGAGATGAAGAACATGTCCAGGATGACATCTGCGGGGATGACGTTTTCATCGAACGTCACGGCGACAACCTCTGCGTGCCCGGTGATCCCCGAGCAGACACTCTCGTAATCCGGATGAGCGGTAAACCCGCCGGTGTAGCCGGACACCACGCTCTGCACCCCGCGTGTTTTCTGATAAATGGCGTCGAGGCACCAGAAGCAGCCTCCGCCAAGAACATAGGTCTTCATGCTCATGTACAAGACGGCTGCGCTGTCAAAGATTCCCGGGTTTGCAGTGTGCCGGTAAAGGGGTGCCGTGCGGTAGAACTTATACCTATGGAAACCCCACGCAACGGCGACAATGACGACACCGGCGCCGACCTGCCGGACACTGCCCGGGAAACTCCGGGGAGCCCGGCCGCTCCAGACGAGGAAACCCTGTCCCAACCGACCGTTGGTGACGTCCTGCTGGCCGTCGAAGAGCTCTGGCCCGAGTCGCTGGCCGAGGACTGGGACGCCGTCGGGATGGTGACGGGACGGCCCTCACGCCCGGTCACGCGGATCCTGTTCGCCGTCGATCCCACGCATGAAGTGATCGACGAAGCCCTCGAGTGGGGTGCGGACCTGCTGCTGACGCACCATCCGCTGCTGCTTAAGCCCGTCCACTCGGTGGCGGGCACCGGATTCAAGGGCGACGCCGTGCACCGGCTGATTGAGGGCGGCTGCGCCCTGGTGACTGCCCACACCAACGGCGACAGCGCCGTCGGCGGAGTTTCCGATGTCCTGGCCGATGCTTTTGGCCTGCAGGACACCGTCCCCTTGGTTCCGGCCGTGAACGGACTTCCCGAAGAAGGCATCGGGCGGGTAGGCAACCTCGCAGAGGTCATGACGCTGGGTGACTTTGCCGAACTGGTTTTCAGCATCATGCCGGCTGTCGCCGGTGGAGTGCGGGTAGCGGGGGACCCGCAGGGACTCGTCCGCCGGATTGCCGTGTGCGGCGGTGCAGGCGACAGCCTGTTCGACGCCGTCCGCGCCCAGCATGCGGATGTCTACGTCACCGCTGACCTGAGGCACCACCCCGCCTCGGAGGCGAGGGAAGCGGCCGTGAACGGCCGTCCCTACCTCATCGATGTATCGCACTTCGGCAGCGAGTGGCTGTGGCTCACCCCGGCGGCCCAGGCGCTGGAAAATGTGCTGACCGACCAGGGATATGCGGTGGAAATCCGGGTCAGCAGCCGCAATACCGATCCGTGGGACTTCGTGCTGACCCCCGGCTGAACAGGCGCGGCTCCGGTGGCATAGGCTAGGAGGGCCGCACCAGACAGGCAAGCGGATCAAGTGGAGGTATTTGGTGGCAAAAGCATCATCGGCGGAGCAGCTGCGGCTGCTGGACCTGCAGGCATTGGACAGCAGGATGAAGCAGCTGGACTCCCGCGCCCGGAGCGTGCGCGAGAACCCGGACCTCACGGCCCTGGCCGGGAAAGCCGCCGCGGCACGCAGCGCCCTCGGAGCCGCAGCCACGCAGAGCGCGGACATCGAGCGCGAGCTCGCGCGGGCCGAAGCGGACGTTGCGTCCGTCGTCGCGCGCCTGGAACGCGACCAGAAGCACCTGGACAGCGGCCACGGCGGATCCAAGGAGCTCACGGCGCTGCAGAGCGAGATAGAATCCCTCAGCCGCCGGCGTTCGGACCTGGAAGACACCGAGCTTGAGGTGATGGAGCGTCTCGAAGCGGTCAAGGCCGTAGAAGCCGAGCGCCGCACCGAGGCTGCAGCAGCCGAGACCGAACTCGCTGACCTTGAGGGCCGGCGGGATGCAGAACTTGCCGAGATTGAAGCCGAGCGCGCCGAGACCATGCGCCAGCGCACCGACCTCGCCGGACGTTTTGCGCCCGACCTTCTGGCAGTCTACGAACGCACCCTTTCCCGGCACGGGATCGGCGCGGCGCGGCTGTTCCACGGAACCTCGGAGGGATCCGGCATGCAGCTGAGCCCCGGTGACCTTGCAGATATCCGCAAGGCAGCAGCAGACGACATCGTCTTCTGCCCGGATTCCGGCTGCATCCTGGTGCGCTCCTCGGAGTGGGGCAGCTAGTTCCGTGACCCTGTTTGACCCCTCGGACACGCCTGTCCATGCTTCAGCTGCTCCCGCCCGCCGGACCCTCATCGTCGAAGCGGACGGCGGTTCGCGCGGAAACCCGGGCCACGCCGGGTACGGCGCCCTGGTCCGTGACCCGGATACCGGGGAGATCCTGGTGGAGAAGGCTGAATACCTGGGCATCGTTTCCAACAACGTGGCGGAGTACTCCGGCCTGATCGCTGCACTGGAGCTGGCCCATGAGGTCGACCCCGAGGCCTGGATCCTGGCCAAGATGGACTCAAAGCTCGTTGTTGAACAGATGAGCGGACGCTGGAAGATCAAACACGAGGACATGCAGCGGCTTGCGGCCAAAGCCAGGGCCACAGTGGATCCCCGCCGCGTGAAGTACCAGTGGATCCCGCGGGAAATCAACAAGGACGCGGACCGCCTGTCCAACGAAGCCATGGACGCGGGAATTGCCGGCGTGCCGTGGAAGCAGCGGGAATCAACCCGCAACGCCGCGCCGCCTGCCGTCTCGCCGGCGGCAGCGGACAGTGAGGGTTCCGCCGGGGAAGCAGCACGCGCTGCGGACCGTGCCCCTGCGGGCCGCATCCACCACACCGAGATCTGGGTGCGGGACCTGGCCCGGGCGGAAGAGAGCCTGGGCTGGCTGCTGGAGCGACTGGGCTTCCAGCGGCGGGACCGGTGGTCCACCGGTGCGCGCTGGCAGGGCGCAGCAGGTTACATCGTGATTGAGGCAGGGCCCGACGTCGTTCCGGCGGACCACGAACGGCGCAGGCCAGGGGTCAACCACCTGGCGTTCGGCGCGGGATCTCCTGCCGATGTCGACCTTCTGGCCCGCCGGGCCGCGAGCCACGGCTGGAGCCTGCTCTTCGGAGATAAGCATCCGCATGCCGGGGGAACGGACCATTACGCTGCCTACCTCGAAAACGCTGACGGTTTCGAAGTTGAGCTCGTAGCAGATCTTCCCTGACGCGCCCGTGCCGCGGGACTAGTGGTCTTCGGGCAGGATGAGGTTGAGCTGATGGGGTTTTCGACCCTTTGCCGGAACGAGCTCAGCTTCCCACTTTTCGGCTGCGGCGTGCTGCAGTTCGTCTACGGTGGACGGCTCGGCGCCGGTCCTGGTGAGCAGGTGCCGTGCGAGTTCCCCGCGCGTGTGCTTGGCGAAGTGGGATACGACCTTGCGCTCCCCGCCCCGCATCTGGAAGACGTTGACTGCTGCGCTCTGCGCAGGATCCGGCTGCCACGCTGCTGCATAGGTGCTGGAGCGGCAGTCCACCACCAGTTGGCCGGCAGCGCATTCATTCAGCGGTTCCGTGAGCGCTGCCTTCCAGAAGGCAGCGAGCCGCCCGACGCCGGGAAGATTTGTTCCCATGGACAACCGGTAGGCGGGGATCTCGTCCGCAAAGCCAATGGCGCCCCACAGGGCAGAGATAACCACGACGGCGGCGTCGGCACGTGCCTGCTGCGGCGGCGTCAGGGACGCATAGCCGAGAGCATCGTAGAGGACTCCGGAGTACACCTGGTGCGCCGGGGCGCAGGGCTCGCTCTCCAATACCGTGTTGCGGGTGACTTCGGCGGCCAGCGAGAGTCCTGCGCCGAGGATTCTGTGGGCATCCTCTGAAGCACTGGTCTCGGCCAGGGCAGAGAGCACGAGCTTCCGGGCCGTGGCCAGCTCCGGAAAGCGGAGGAAATCGGGGTTCAGCGTGGGCCCCTGTGCGGGACGGGTCTTGCCCTCCGAGGGCGGCAGCAGGATCAGCACTGATTAATCCTACGTTCCCGGGCAGGTAGCATTGACCGCGGGACGGGTTGGCCAGGCAATCGCGTCAGGACGGCTTCGGCCGGACCTGCCGAGGAAAGTCCGGGCTCCGCAGGGCAGGGTGGTGGGTAACGCCCACTCGGGGAAACCCGCAGGCCAGTGCCACAGAGAAGAGACCGCCCGCGTTCATGCGCAGGTAAGGGTGAAACGGTGGTGTAAGAGACCACCAGTGTCCCGGGTGACCGGGACAGCTAGGTAAACCCCACCCGGAGCAAGGCCAGACAGGATGTGTTCGAGGGCTGCCCGCCCGAGCATCCGGGTAGGCCGCTGGAGGGTACCGGCAACGGTACTCGTAGATGGATGATTGCCGCCCGCCCGCTGGTAACGGCAGGCAGGTACAAAACCCGGCTTATCGGCCAGCCCGTCCCTCATGAGCTGGTTCGGCCGGGCACGTCGCCCCTTTGGCGGTCTTGGTGTGCCGGGGCAGGGGATTCTGCGGACGTGCCGCATACGTCTTCCCGGAAGCGGAAACAACTGCTGCAGCGGTTTTCCGCCTCATTTCCGGCCACTTTTCCCCAAGCGCACGGCGTGCCATGCGATTGCATCCACCTCGGCTATTCTGTGTCGATGGTCACTATGTCTCCGCCGTCACGGCACCTGGTGCTTCGCAATGCGAACTTCCGGGCGCTCTGGATTTCGTCGACCATGGGAATCCTGGGCGGATCCGTGACCGCGGTCGCCCTGCCGGTAATTGCCGCCGTCGAGCTCGGGGCCAGTGACTTTGCCGTCGCTGCCCTTTCGGGAATGGTTTTCCTGCCCTGGCTTCTTTTTGGACTGCCGGTCGGTGTCGTCGTGGACCGGCGCCGGCGGCGTCCGGTGATCCTCGTTTCGCTCATCGCCAGGGTAGTGCTGCTGGCCACGCTTCCCGTTGCGTACTGGATGGGAGTGCTCAGCACCGCACAACTGTTTATCGTGTCGTTCCTGGCCGGCCTGGCAGCGGTCTATTTCACCCTCGCCGAGGCTGCCCTGATACCCCGTGCCGTTGCCAAAGAGGAATTGATAGAAGGCAACGGCTTGATGACCGGTTCCGGAGCTTCGGCCGACGCCGTTGGCCGCGGGCTGGGAGGCTGGCTGACGCACGCCGTCGGCGCTTCCAACTCGCTGCTGGTCCAGGTGGCAGCATCGGTCGCCTCCTGCGCGGCGATACTTCGGCTCAACGTCGAAGAGCCGCTCCCGGCATCAACCGAGAAACGCCACATCTGGCGTGAAATGGGATCGGGGCTGCGCTATACCCTCAGCACGACGCCGCTGCGGGTCCTGCTGCTGGTCGCCGCACTGTGGAACCTCGGTGGCAACATTGTGGTGTCCTTGATCGTCCTGCTGGTCGTGAGGACGCTGGGCCAGACCGGGACCTGGCTCGGGCTCCTGATGGCGGCTACCGCGGTGGGCGGAACCCTGGGCGGGCTAAGCGTCAAATGGCTTGCGGACAAGTACGGGTCGGGCGTCGTATGGCGCTACTCCATGTTCCCGGCGGCCGTTGGCTACGCAGCGCTCCTGCTCATGACGCCCGGCTGGGGGATGCTTCCGGGATTCTTCGGCATGTTCCTGACCGGTCTCGCCATTTCGATGAACATCGTGGTCTCCACGAGCTTCCGCCAGCGGGTATGCCCGCCCGACATGATGGGCAGGCTGGGCTCCGCGACCCGGATGGTGAGCTGGGGGATGCTGGCCGTTGCGTCCCTGGTTGCCGGCATCCTGGCCTCCACCATCGGCGTGCGCGCCGGCATCGTGACGGGAATCTTCATAGCTATCCTGGCGCCGGTGGTTGCCTCCTTTGGTCCGCTGAGGGGTGTGCGGGATCTGGAGGACCTGGCGCCGATGCCCGAGGATGGCCCGCCGAACGATTCGCCGGCTGAGGGCGGCCGGGGACCCGGCGCCACGGCACCGGTCCCTGAAGGCATAGAAGCAGAAGGAACGCGGTCCAGGGAAAACAGCGAAGCGGTCCTGGAAAAGTAGGAGGTGCCTTCCGTGGTACCTGAAGTCGAGGCTCTCGCTCAGGCCGCAGACCACCCTGTGACGAAGATCTCCCGGGCTCGTCCTGCTCCACTGCTGTGGCCTAATACACTAGTAGTGGTCCGCGGCACGCAGCACCGGCCGCCGGCCACAATGAAGACCCGGCCCCAACGGGCTTGCCGCCGGTGTGATTTCCGGCGGTCCTACCAACCGTCACAAAGCAGTGCCGGCTGAGACAAAGGATGTGAAGATCTGTGAGCCAGAAGTCCGATACCTGCCTGGATGCGTGGATGGACAGGGAGGCAATGGCAGAAGCCATGATCCCGCTTATTGGCCGGCTTTACCGGGAGAACAGCGTTGTCACGTCGGTTCACGGCCGCCCGCTGGTCAACCGTTCCGTCATTGACATCCTGAAGGCACACCGCTTTGCCCGGCAGATCGACGACGTTGAGCTTCCTGTCTCCGAGACCCTGCCGATCCTTCGTGCCCTGACTGAACTCGAACTTGGCGCAGCTTCCGTGGATCTGGCCCGCATGAACGCGAAGTACCAGCGTGAGGGCAACGGCGCCCCGCTCCTGGACTTCCTTCGCACGGAGCTGGCAGATGTTGCCGGCCGGCACGGCGCCGACGAGCGCACCAGCACCGACGTCGTGCTCTACGGTTTCGGCCGGATCGGCCGCCTGCTGGCCCGGATCCTGATCGACCACGAAGGCGGTGGCCACGGCCTTCGCCTGCGCGCCATCGTCGTCCGCAAGGGTGCCGAGAACGACCTCGTGAAGCGTGCGAGCCTGCTGCGCCGCGATTCAGTCCACGGAGCCTTCCCCGGCACCATCACGGTTGACGAGGAAAACAACACCATCCTGGCCAACGGAACGCTCATCCAGGTCATCTACTCGAACGATCCGGCATCCGTCGACTACACCGCGTACGGGATCCGCGACGCGATCATCGTGGACAACACCGGACGCTGGCGGGACGAAGCCGGCCTGGCGCAGCATCTTGCCGCCAAGGGCGCAGCCCGGGTCCTCCTGACCGCTCCGGGGAAGGGTGACCTGAAGAACATCGTGCACGGCATCAACCACACGGCGATCGCGGACGAAGACAAGATCCTCTCCGCGGCGTCCTGCACCACCAATGCCATCACGCCCGTCCTCAAGGTCCTCAACGACAAGTTCGGCATCGTGAACGGCCACGTGGAGACGGTCCACTCCTTCACCAATGACCAGAACCTGATCGACAACTTCCACAAGGGAGACCGCCGCGGTCGCTCGGCTGCCCTCAATATGGTCATCACAGAGACCGGTGCGGCCAAGGCTGTCGCCAAGGCACTTCCGGAGCTTGCAGGCAAGCTCAGCGGCAACGCGATCCGCGTTCCCACCCCGGATGTCTCCATGGCCATCCTGAACGTCAACCTCGAAACCGAGACGACGAAGGAAGAACTCAACACCTTCCTGCGTGAGATCTCGCTGAACTCTGAGCTGCACAAGCAGATCGACTACATCGATTCTCCCGAAGTCGTTTCCACGGACTTTGTCGGCTCCAAGCGCGCCGGCATCGTGGACGGGCTGGCCACCATCTCCAACGGTAAGAACGCCATCCTCTACGTCTGGTACGACAACGAGTACGGCTACAGCTGCCAGGTCATCCGTGTCCTGGAGGAGATGGCACACGTGAACCCGCCGGCGTTCCCGCGGGCTGAGGAACTGGCAGTCACTGCCTAGAAGCACGCCTACCTGATAAAAGCAGTGCCCGCCCGGTAACCCGGGAGGGCACTGCTTTTCTCTGCGGCTGTTTGCGGCGGCTGCTTGTTCCCGCTGCAGTATGTGGTTGTCAGTGGCCGAAAGGATCCGGATCGACTCCGGGCATCCAGGTTAGGCCGGGAACCCCCCAGCCATTGGCTTTGAGGACCTTGCGCGCCTTGCGTCCCCACCGGTCATTGAGCCGGTCGACGTAAAGCTTGCCGTCCAGATGGTCGTACTCGTGCTGGAGGACCCTCGCGAACCAGTCGGTGGCTTCGAACTGCAGCGGCTTTCCGGTCTCATCAACGCCGGAGATGCGCGCCCATTCGGCCCGCCGCAGGGGAAAGTTCTCTCCGGGGACGGACAGGCAGCCCTCGGAGTCCTCATCCGGGTCCGGAGCGGATCCCGGGACCTTCGAGGTGACCAGGACAGGGTTGATCAGAACGCCGCGGTCCGGCGCGTCGTCGTCATTCGGGAAATGGAAGGTGAAGATGCGCAGCCCCACGCCGATCTGTGGGGCAGCCAGCCCCACACCGTTGGAAACATCCATGGTTTCGAACATATCGGCCACCAGGGTGCGCAGCTCATCGTCGAAGACCTCGACCTCGGCAGCCCGGCGGTGCAGGACGGGCTCCCCGTGGATGACTATGGGACGGACGGTCATGGCGTGTTGTGCTTCTTTCTTCCGGGAAGGGCTGAGTGGACCGTGCTAAGCGGCAATGCTGCGCCCGATGGCGTCGCGCATGATTTCCGATGTTCCGCCGAAAATCGTCAGGAGGCGTGCCGCGAGGAAGGCCTGCGCAACCGGGTATTCCATGATGTAACCGTAGCCTCCATGGAGCTGCAGGCAGCGGTCGGTGATGGACTTGACCCGCTCGCTGGCCCAGAGCTTGGCCTTGGCGGCAGAGACGGCGTCCAGGGTTCCGGCGTTGAAGGCCAGCACCGCGGAATCGACGTAGGCTTCCGTGACCTCCACCTCGGTAAGGATGTCTGCGAGGACGAAACGCGAGTTCTGGAAATCAGCGACCCTCTGGCCAAAAGCGGCACGGTCCCGGGTGTACTGTCTGGTCGCTTCATAAACCGCACGGGCGACGGCGGAGGAGGCGACAGCGATGGCCAGGCGTCCCTGGGGGAGCTGCTCTGCCGCGTACTTCAGGCCCTGCCCTTCCTCGCCGACGAGGTTCCCGGCCGGAACGCGGACGTCGTCAAAGAAGAGTTCAGCAGTATCGGAGGCCTTGATGCCCATCTTGTCGAGCTGGCGTCCGGTGGTGTAACCCTCGGTCTTCTCCACCATGAACATGCTGAAGGAATGGCCCGACCCCCGCCCGGTGCCGCCGTCGGTCCGGGCGAGGACCAGGGCAGCGTCGCCGCTGATGCCGTTGCCGATAAAGGTCTTTTGGCCGTTAAGCAGCCAGTCGCCGTCGGACGTCCTGACCGCCTTGGTGCGGACGCCCCGCAGGTCGCTCCCGGCGCCCGGTTCGCTCCACGCTACGGAGGTGACCTTGTCCCCGCTGACCATCTGCGGCAGCCAGCGTTCCTTAAGATCGTCGGATCCATAGGCCAGCAGGTGGGGGAGGACCAGATCGTCCTGGAGATGGAACGCAAGCGCCACGGCGAGGTGGCTGGAGCGGGCGAACTCTTCATCGAGGACCACGCGGTAACGGTAGTCCGGCATCCCTGCTCCGCCGAATTCTTCCGGGACGGCAAGGCCGAGGAGGCCCTGTTCTCCCGCTGCTTTCCAGATGCGCCGCGGCATCATGTGGTCCGCTTCCCAGCCGGCATAGCCCGGAGCAATCTCCCGCTCGTTGTATTCGCGGACGAGGTCCCGGAAAAGCTCGTGGTCCTCTTCGAACAGCGTGCGTTCCACGCCGCGCCTCCTTGGTGCAAAAATCCTTGGTGCAAAAACGAAACAACTACGAAGAAGGCCGCCCCGGACTATATCCGAGGCGGCCTGTCGAAGCTGGAAACCAGCCTCATTGGGGTGAGTAACGGGGGTTGAACCCGCGACCTCCTGGACCACAACCAGGCGCTCTGCCAACTGAGCTATACCCACCATGTGCACTCAGATTTTCATTCGCGAAGTCCAGGCGAGTGGTCTTTGCGAACTCATTTATCTGAGGCAGCGGATACAAGCTTACACGCTTTTTCGGGTGCTCCTGACACTATGGGCACCCTGGGCCCCAAATGTGACGGAGCTAACCTTCAAGACCGTCCCGGCCGAGTCCCGCAGCGATCTTCTTCGCGGTGGCCGAATCAGGTCCGGGCGCCGGAACGAAGACAGCGGCACGGTAATAGCGGAGCTCATTGATGGAGTCCCGGATATCGCCCAGGGCGCGGTGCCCGCCGTTTTTCGCGGGGGCCTGGAAGTAGGCGCGGGGGTACCAGCGGCGGGCCAGTTCCTTGATCGTGGAAACATCGATGATCCTGTAGTGCAGGTAATCGATGACTTCCGGCATGTCACGGGCGAGGAACATCCTGTCGGTCCCCACGGAGTTGCCTGCGAGCTGTGCCTTCTTCGGCTCGGGCACCCACGTGGTGATGTACTCGATGACCTCGGCTTCAGCCTCTGCCAGTGTCATGCCGTGAGGGAGTTCCTCGAGCAGCTTCGACGTCGTATGCATCTGCCGGACGAAGTCGCCCATCTGCTCCAGGGCGGAGTCCTCCGGCTTGATGACGACGTCGACACCTTCGCCCAGGACGTTCAGTTCTGAATCGGTGACGAGGACGGCGACCTCGATCAGGGCATCGGCGCTGATGTCCAGGCCGGTCATCTCGCAGTCAATCCATACAATGCGTTCATTTGTTATTGGCACGAGACAAATGTACCCCGGCCGCAGGGCCGGCTGCCGGGCACGGGGCTAGAAGCTCGAATGGCTGCGCTGGGTCCGGTCGCGCCGGTCCGCCGCGGGTACTGCGGGCGTCCGTCGCCGGGTGGGGACGTACGGCTGCAGCGGCAGCGACCCGGTTTCCGGCGGCCCGAAGGTGCGCGTCCAGCGGCTGGGTCCGTCCTGCTGGAAGGACGGGCGGTCCGGAGAGCCGAGGAATTCCCGGACTGCCTCAGGGGCTGCCGGAATGCGCGGGAGGGGGGCTTCTTTCGGGGCGGCGGCTTTCGCGGCAGCAGCGGCGGCCACGGCCTCTGCGACCGAGGGTATCCGGGCCGCAGCGTCGGCAGGAACAGGCGCATCCGCCGTCTCAGACTTGGTGGCGGCAGCGGGAGAGAGGTACCAGGCGAGGACGAAGGCTGCGAGCAGCAGGGCGGACGCTCCGGCGGCCGGTCCGGCTGGAATCTCGGCCCAGAGGAGACTGAGTGCGCTGGTCCCCGTGAGGAACACTCCCCAGGCCAGGAGTTCGGGATTTCGGCGCGCTGTTGTTCCCGTTCCGGGGGTACGCCTGCCCCGCCGGTGTTCTACTGGTTCTGCCCGGTGGCGCCCCACAGCCCGTACCGCCTTGCCTTGTCCGATCCAACCCGCCCAGTCTATGTGAGCCGTGACGCACCTTTGGCCAAGCGCGCCGGGCGGCAGGGGAGCGGATACGCCTCGATGCTAATATTTGGCCTACTGACGAAGCCGCCTTGGCCGGGCCCGCTGACGGACCATGTGCCTGAGCGGGTCCGCGGCGGAGCCTGCCCGTATCCGGCGTCCGAACGTTGGGACAGCTGCACGAACCAGAGATTGGAACGACCCACGATGACCGCCCAGGTCCCCGCGACCGAGCCTTCGTCTCCCTCACCGGAGAACGTGAAAGCCGATCGTCCCAATGTCGCTGTTGTCCAGGGATTCATCGGCTCGCTGATGATGCTGGCCGGTTCCCTCGGTGTTGGATGGCTTTCCCTGTCTTCCGTCGAACTGAGGCGGGTGAGCTTCATCATGTGGCTGCGCTTCGAGCCGGCAGGCGCGGTCATCTCGGTCTTCCTCCTCGCCGTCGGCGGCATGCTCCTGGTCCGCTCATGGCTGCGGTTGGGACAGCGGATTGGAGAATGGGGGCCCGAATCCAGGCCGTACGTGCTGAAGGCGGTCGTAGCCTGGGGAGCGCCCATGGCGGTGGCCCTGCCCCTGTTCAGCAGGGATGTCTTTGCCTACATCGCCCAGGGACTCGTTATGGTCAGCGGCCTGAATCCCTACAAGGACGGCTACTCACAGATTTCCAACTACCTGCAGCTCGGCGCGGACGATTTGTGGGCGCAAAGCCCCACACCGTATGGGCCGATTTTCCTGTGGATTGAGGAAATCGTTGTCCGCATAACCGGCGGGCAGACCGAGTTTTCCATCCTCCTGTTCCGGCTGATCTCCATCGCCGGCGTCGCCATGTGCGTGTATTACGTTCCCAAGCTGGCTGAGCTGCACGGCATCAATCCCCACCGGGCACTCTGGCTCACGGCCGCCAACCCGCTGTTCCTGACCAACTTCATCGCCAGCATCCACAACGACGCCTTGATGATCGGGCTTGCCCTCGCCGGCCTGTACTATGCCGCGGCCAAGCGTCCGATTCTCGGCATCCTGCTGGTGACGCTTTCCGTGGGCATCAAGCCCATCACCCTGATCTTCCTGCCCTTCATCGGTCTCATGTGGGCAGGCAAAGGTGCCTCCTGGCCGCGCAGGTTCCTTTTCTGGTTCCTCACTGCAGGACTCTCGCTGGGACTCCTGGCGGTCCTGGGCGTCGTCAACGGCCTGGGCTTCGGCTGGGTAGGAGCGCTGAGCACGCCGGGCAGCGTCTGGATCTGGTACGCGCCGGTCGGGTTCCTGGGGCTCATCGTCGCGACGCTGGCCAACGCCCTCGGTCTGCCGGGCTGGTCGTTTGCGGACGTCGTCCACACCGTGGGCCGGCTGGCCTCCTTGGCCATTGTCGCCTGGCTCATGTTCGTGGGTGATTACAGCCGGCTGGTCCGGCGGCTGGCCCTGGCTTTCGCGGCGATCGTCATGCTGGCACCGATGATCCAGTCCTGGTATGTCGTCTGGTTGATCCCGCTGTTTGCCGTCACAGGCATCCGCGATGACTGGCAGGTGAAGACCCTGTACCTCTTTGTCTCCTTCTTCATGGTCTATGCGATCAGCGACCAGCTCGACATCTGGCCCTACTTCGAGTTCAGCCTCAGCGCTGCCCGCCAGATTGCGGCAGTTACCGCCGTGGGCTTTGCGCTCTACCTGATCTTCCTTGATCCCAAGACCAAGGTGCTCTTCCGGAAGAAGCTTACGGAGCCGTCTCCGGGCGAACTTCGGATTCGCTGAGCTTCCGCCCCGCCCGCGCCAGCCGGACGATGTCCAGGACAGCCCAGGCGAACAGGGCCATGACGAGGATGTTCCGGACCGTGAGCAGCAGTGCGACGCCGATGTTCAGGTCGTTGTACAGCGCTTCGTAGAAGATCGGGTAGACCAAGGTGGTCAGGCCGGCAATCGGGAGCATCATGGCCGCCGGAACGAGCCACGGCCGGCCCTTCCAGGCAATGCCGACGGCGACGACGGCGCCGAGCCAGAGCATGAACTGCGGCGAGCCGACCTTGTTGAAGACAATAAAGGCACCCACGAGTGCCAGGGAGCCGGAAGCCAGCAGTGCACCGGCGTCGGCTCCGCGGCGCAGCGCCCACAGCAGCAGCACGACGACGGCGGCCGCCGCCAGCGCCAGGAGCGGGGTCATCAGGGCAGCCACGGGCTCGCCAAGGGCGCCCCGGACCTCGCGCGTGTTGATGACGATGTCTTCGTAGATGTGCGCATCCGAACTGCCCAGTATCGCCTGCCACAGACCAGGCGTCGTGAACGGTGCCTCCAACTGCATCCCGCGGTCGCCCTGGGCTCCAACAAAACTCAAGAGGTGGCGGAGTCCGCCCGCTGCTGTCACGACGGCGGCGATGGCTGCCGAGAGGGCCGCGCCGGTAGCCAGCACGGTCAGGCGCCGCCGGGAGACAGCCAGCACGGCCAGGATCACGGCTGCAGGCCAGACCTTGATCCAGGTGGCAGTTGCCAGCAGGGCAGCGGCGACGACGGGCCGACGGGCCAGGAGCAGCAACCCGATGATGACCAGGGGTACGGTCAGGCCGTCCACACGCCCAACCGCGACCGGAGCCAGCAAGGCGGTAGTGCCCATCCACCAGTAGGCGGCAGCGTACCGCTGGGGGGTGCGCTGCCTGGTAAGGACGGCCAGGGCTGCGGCGTTGAGGCCCGTGAAAAGGAGGAACCAGGACAGCTGGTAGGGCCCGTAGCCAAGGACGGCTGCCAGGAGCATTGGCGCCAGCGCACCGATGGGATAGACCCAGTCCGTGCTGATGCCCTGCCAGTAACCCTCCGTGATGCCTTCGAAGGCCCACCCGCGGTAGAACTGGATGTCGCTGAGCACTTCGCCGGTAAAGATCAGCGGCGCAAGAAAGCCGAAGAAGAGCAGGTGAAGGACGGCGAACGTGGTCCACAGGACGCGCGGCTGCATGTATCGGGAGTCGGTGGAAACCGGATTGGACGGCATGCGGGGTGGTTCTCCTTCGCGGGTCTTGGGGACACGCGAACGGCTGCGCCCCAGCGACTAGGGTACCGTCGGCGCATCACGGGCATGCAATCGCGGCCGGGACACGGAATACTGGAGACATGTCCGACGGAACAGAACACTCAATCACTGCCGACTTTGACGTCTCCTCCTGGGAGCCGACCCCCTATGTTGTGGAGGGGACGAACAGCGAGCTCTCCACCGTCCGGGCGGTGAAGATCTTCGAAGGCAGCATCTCGGGCACCAGCGTCGCTGACCTCCTGCTGGCCGGGAACGCCGCAGGTGCCGGCTACGTGGGCAGTGAAGTCTTCGCCGGCAGCGTCGAAGGCCGCGAAGGAACCATGGTGATTCAGCACTGGGGCCTCGCCGAAGGGGAAGCAACGGCGTCGTCGGGACACATCATCCCGGGATCCGGAACCGGAGCGCTTGCCGGCATCTCCGGCAAAGCGATTTTCACCCAGGCTGAAGACGGGCAGCACCGGCTCGAACTGCGGGTCACTTTCCCGGCCCCGGCATCGGTCGCCGGTGATCCTGAGAGCGGCGGGGACGCGGCGGCGCCTGCGCAGGGTTACTAGCGCGGCCCCGGTCCCTGGGACACGAGCAGCCATCCCGACGCAAAGGCGCCGGCAGCGATAACGACGGCGAAGGCGCCGAGCCACAGGGCTGACGGAATGCCGGTCTGCCGGGCGAGGATCCAGGCATCCGAGGAAGCCAGTGCGTGCCTCCGGCGGGTATGGACGTCCAGCAGGTTGAGCCAATCGCGCACGCCGCCTACGACCAAACCGATCCCGAGGGCAACGACCGCGTAGGACGCTGTCGCCGCGGAGGTCCACCACAGCAGGCACACGGACGCGGCGGCGCAGCCGGCTGCGATGGCGATCCCCTGCACGTTGCGGATAAAGAGCAGCGAGAGGGCCAGGACGAGCGCACCGAGGGAGAGTGCTGCAGGCGCCCATCCCTGGAGCGCTGCCCAAATCAATGCGGTTCCGGTGAGCGCGGGAACCGGGTATCCCCAAAAACCGGCCCACACTGCCCCGAAACCTCCGCGCCCGAGGCTGCGCATCTGTCCGGAGTGGTCAAAACGCAGTTCGATGCCCTTGAGCCGGTGGCCTGCAGTCAGTGCAGCGAAGGCATGGCCGATCTCGTGAACGAACGTGACGAAGAGCCCGAACCAGCGCCAGGACGCACGGGGAACTGACACCAGCACCGCGCCGGCAACAAGAGCGGCAAGGAGCCATGGCGGAGCGCTAATGCCCTCGCTTCGGGTGAAGCCCTCAAGGAGCTTGGCGGGGAGTCCTGCAGCCCAGCCGCCTGGTTCCCTAGAGATCGAGCTGTCCGCGGAGGATGGATTTTCCGGAGTGTGCCGGATCGCCGTCGTTGGGCTCGTCGGAGATATCCACGATGGGGTAGGAAGCAAGGTCCAGACCCTCAGGAATCTGGAACCTGCCTTCGAGTCCTTCCATGGTGCCGAGACTGACCATGGACGTGATGTCAGGCGAAATCAGCCAGACCTCCCGGTATCCCTCCGCATCGGAGCTGCTGGAAGTAACCACAAGTTCACGCTCACCGTCCGGCAGCTCATCCACAGTGGCTGTGCCTTCATCCGTGTAGGCGGGCAGTGGTTCAAGCGTCACTGAAGCAAGGACTTCAGGCTGTGCAGCCTGGTTCTGGAGAATGCCCCAGGTGGCTGCGCCTGCGAGTACCGCGGCTGCAGCGGCGGCTGCCAGCCACTTTGTTCCACGCCGCCGGCTGCGCGCAGCATCCAGGGAGACCGGTGCCGGGGGCTCCTCGCTTGTGGAACCCTGGTTGGCCGGCTCTCCCGAACCGGTCCCGGTTTCCGCCTGCCGGGCACCTTCGAAAGGATCGCGGCGAAGATCCGCTGAGAGCCCCAGGGATTCATGGATGCCGGCCCACACTGCGGGCGGAGGAATCGATCCGGACGGGGCTGTGTCGGTACTGCGGCCGGCACTGACGACACGCCCGTAGGAAAGGACTTCGGCCCGGCAACGCTCGCAGTGCTCAAGGTGCGCAGCCTCATCCGGGGCTGGTTCCTCACCCAGGGCAAGAAGGGCCAATGCATCATCGTGCAGGTGCTGCATCGCTTACCTCCAATCGTTGCCGCAGTTGGGTCAGTCCCCGGCGGATATGGCTCTTGACGGTTCCCAGCGGAAGCTCGAGGCGATCTGATATCTGCTGGTGAGTAAGGTCTTCGTGGAAGGCAAGCCGCAGGATCGAATGCTGGGGTTCTCCCAAGCGGGTGAGCTCGGCGTCCAGCACGACTTTGTCCGCCACAGTTTCGGGATCCGGCCCGGCTGGAACAGACCTTTGCTCCCTGGACGCCGCGCCTTCCATGATTTCATCTTCACGGATCCTGGAGGATGTCATGGTGGCGGCAACGTTGCGGGAGATCCCGATCAACCAGGCCGCAAGGGTGGAGCGTGCGGGAGAGTAGGTCTCCCGGTAGCGCCAGGCCCTGATGAAGACTTCCTGCACGGCGTCGTCGGCTGCACCCGCGTCCGCCAGCCGGCGCAGCGACATGCTGCGCACCAGCGGAGCGAAGCGGCGGTAGGCCTCGGCAAGGGCTGCCTCCTCACCTGCGGCGAAGGCCTCGTCGAGGCCGTCGCCCCACTCGAGGGCACCGGATGACATCTGCTGCGTTCTCCTGCCGTTGGCCTGCCGACGTGCAGCCTGATGGCCGCTGAGCGGGCGGAATGTCCCTATGATACCGGTGCTGCCGTGAGCACAACGTTATCTTCATAGTCATTCTCCGTGTCGAGCCACTTGCCGCCGCAGGTAACCAGCTTCAGCAGGTGCCCGCCGGTGCGGTCGAAGAGGCGGTGGCCGTCAAGCGAGCGCTTGGCGATGTTTTCAACCTTCTCCGTTTGGTAGGTGAGGGTAGTGCCGTCCTCCCTGGTGACGGTCACGCGGGTTCCCGGCTCAACGTCCTTCAAGGACGCGATGGGCAGGACTTCGGTCTGAGAATCGACGTGCGCTGCCAGTACGGCGGAGCCCGATGCCGCCCCGGGCGCAGCCCCGTAGCGGTACCAACCCGCCTGGAAATGATTGTCTGGAATGGTCATGGCGCCGTTGTCCTCTACGCCGACAGGCACGACTTCAAGGTCAATGCCGGTTCCCTCCACCTGCACCCGGACCGGCGCCGGGATACTTTCCGTGGCCTCCGGTGTGGCCTGCCGGACAGGAATAGTTCCGGAAGCGCCGAGGGGAACCGGTGCAGGGGCCGAAGCGGCCGGTGCACTGGACGAGGGCTGGGCCTGGGTGTCTACAGGTGACGGGGCAGATGCACCGGTGCCGCAGGCGCCGATTCCCAGGGTTCCTGCGACGAGCAGTGCGCCCGCGAGGAAGCGGCGCTGACGTCCGGCCTTGGTCATAGGGGATTCTCCTTCTGGTAGCTGCTGCAAGAAGGTGCAGCGCGGCCATGGGAGCCGCGCTGCACCTTCGTTGGAGGGCGCAGGGCGCCGTGAGGCCTAGAGTCCGGACTCAGCCTTGGCGGTGCTGCGGCGTCGTGCGGCGAAGGCCGCGCCGGCCAGCGCCATCAGGCTCAGCCCGCCGGCTGCGGCCAGCATGGCACCCGAGTTGTCCTCGGCGGCCGCCAAGGCACCGGGTACGGCGTTCGGTGCACTTTCCATGCCTTCGATCGTCTGCGTGGCGAGGGCCAGGTTGCCGTCTTCCAGCGAGCCCCAGGCATAAACGATGGTGTGGACACCCTCGGGGAGGGTGAGGTCGGCCGGGCCGATGACAGGTTCGGTGGTTCCCGCTGCCGCGACTGAGGCGGAGATGGTTCCGGCGTCAACCGCCAGAGTCTTCTCCTCCGGGTTGGACAGGTTGGTGATAACGGCGCTGCCGTTGGCCAGGACGTCAACAGCAGGTGCTGCCGCGACATGCCGAACGGTCAGGTGTGCCTTGCCCGGGTCCACGGTGGACATGTCGTTCGAGTACACGTTCGCCGTCGGTGTTCCATCCGCGCTCAGGTTGGCGACGGCGGTGAAGTTGCCGCCGGCGGTGAGCTGGGCGGAAACCGGCCCGATGATCGGAGCCGAAGCATCAGCGGCGTCAGCTGCGGTGATGGCGAGCTCATAGCTTCCGGCCGGAAGTGAGAGCGGGCCCGCCATGCTGCCCGGAGTGAAATCGTCGAGGGTCAGTGCTCCGTTGACGTAAACGTCGACAGTCGTGTCGGGAACTGCGTGGAAGACCGAGAGCTGGGCGTCGTGGGGGGGGGGGGGCGGGGGGGGGGGCCGGGGGGGGCTGCCGCCAATCCTGCCCCGGCTGCCAGGCCTGCTGCTGCGAAAAGTGTGGCGGTCCTGCGCATGGCTTCTCCTTAGGTTTCGCCGGGCTCACGGCCCGGCTTCTTTTGGCCTACACCTCCTTTACTTCCCGGGCATCGGATTTGGATGCAGATGAATGGAAAAACTTTCGGCACCTCCGCGCGGAACGGAATTCCTGTCCTGCCGGAGAGCCTGGCCGTGTCGCCCAGCCGCTGCGTAGTATCATCGATTGGTCTGCCCCCGTAGCTCAATGGATAGAGCAACGGCCTTCTAATCCGTAGGTTGCGCGTTCGAGTCGCGCCGGGGGCACCATTGCTTCCCAGTTTATCCGAGCTGATGCTCCGCTCCCGGATGATCCCTCGCTGGCGGACGCGCTCTGCTGCCCGCGAACATTCCCTCCCCAGCCACAAGCACCGGGCAGCCCCGCTCCCTGGATCCACAGCATGGCCGAAACTGCAGAACCCCGCCGCTGAGTCGGGAACGATGAGGCGACCGGCGGATGCGCCGGGCGAGAGCAGGCGTCTTGGCGGGCGCCGTCACCGAAAGCAGGGGAAGCACCATGACTGATTCGATCACTCTTCGCGGATTCGTTGCCACGGAGGTCCGCACCACCACAGCCGACAGCGGCCTGGCTATTGCCGGGTTTCGGATGTGCACCACCGAACGGCGGATTGACCGGGCAACAGGACTCTGGGTGGACGGCCACACCAATTGGTACTCCGTGTCGATGTTCCGGCAACTGGCCACCAACGCGGGCGTGAGTGTCCACAAGGGCGACCGGGTCATCGTCACCGGGCGGCTGAGGGTCCGTCAGTGGGCCACGGACGGCGGCCGCAGCGGAACCTCCGTGGATATCGATGCCGACGCAGTGGGGCATGACCTGATGTGGGGGACAGCTAATTTTCGGCGCAACATCAGCGACAAGTCTTCCCAGCGCAGCACTGGGGGAGACAGCCCGGACCTGCCGGGCGACGTCGACCCTGCCACCGGCGAACTCCTGGTCAGCGGGGCTGACGAGGAGTTCCAGCCCATGGAGGCAATGGACACCGGCTTAGGGATGGATTTTGGTTCCGCCGAGGCTCTCACTGAGGAACCCGAGCGGGCGTCGGCGGCCTACTGAGGGCGTGCCCCGGCCGCGCCCCCTCGGCACCGTCCGGACCGCATGGCAGAATGGCGCAATGACCGCAGCTCATCACGGACTGAACGCTGGCCCGCACGGTGCCCGGGGGAAGAGGCGGGGACGTTCTCCATCCGGAACCGCGCTCGCAGCGGCCACCCTTCTCGGAGTGTTCCTGACCGTAGGCGGCTGCAGTGAACCTGCGGCCGCGCCTGCCGAGGAACCCCAGTCCTCGGCAGCGGCGGGCGCGCCGGCCGCTGC
>NZ_JAXIOO010000009.1:0-117357 GCF_049311065.1 Arthrobacter sp. 7Tela_A1
GCGCCGGATTCCGGCTGGCCCGGGCCGCAGTGAAGGCCCCTCCTTCCGGAGAGAGTTCTTTCACTGCGGCCGGGTGCCTACTTTCCTGCTGCCCCGGGAGCCTGTGCTCGTGCAGCGGCCTGGGGCCTCGGCGGCAGCGGCGCGGGCCGAAGTCCGGGGTACCCTTCCCGGGCCGGCGGCTGGTCCGTCGGGATCTCGGAGAGCATCTCCTTGAGGATCGCCACCCCGGCCTCCAACTGGGGATCCTCACCGGCAGCATAGGAATGCGGCGGGTACGGGACCTCAATGTCCGGCTCGACACCGCGGTTCTCGACCCCGAAGCCGACTCCCCCGGTGAACCAGAACGCATAGCGCGGCTGGGTGACCGATGTACCGTCCGCCAGCTGGAACCGTCCGTCGATGCCCACAACACCACCCCACGTCCGGGTGCCGATAACAGGCCCAATGCCGCGGAGCTTCGCTACCTGCGTGACGATGTCGCCGTCGGATCCGGCAAACTCATCGGCAAGGATCACGACCGGCCCGCGGGGCGACTGGGCAGGGTACGTACCCGCTTCCTGACCGCGCGGAAGCGACCAGGCGGTGACCTTCCTCCCAATCAGCTCGGCCACAAGCTGCGAAGTATGTCCACCGCGGTTGTGCCGGACGTCGATAATCAGCGCCCCCTTAGCTGCCTCGCTGTCCAGGTCCCGGTGCAGCTGGGCCCAGCCGCTGGCTACCATGTCCGGAATGTGGAGATATCCGAAGCGCCCGTCAGAGGCTGCGCGAACAGCCCGGCGGTTTCCGTTGACCCAGTTCTGGTAACGCAGGCGTTCTTCGCTGCGCAGCGGTACGACGGCGATCCTGCGATGCTGCGGTGCTGCGGACTCTTCGCGCCGGAGAACGGTAAGTTCGACCACGCGCCCGCCCGCGCCAACCAGCAGTGCTGCCGGCCCCTTGTCTTCCGGCACCGGCAGGCCATCCACCGCAGCGATCACGTCGCCGGGACGGACATCGGCGCCCGGGGCGCTCAGCGGGGAAATAGCCTGCGGGTCGGAGGACTCGGGATCAAGGATCCGGATTACCTCCCAGCCGCCCGGGCCGGGCCGGAGGTCTGCGCCGAGGAAACCCTGGGATCCACCGGCTTCAGCCACCGGGGCCGGAGTCACGTAGGCGTGGGATGTGCCCAGTTCCCCGTGCAGTTCCCAGAGCAGATCCACCAGGTCGTCATGAGAACCGAGGTTGTCCACCAGCGGACGGTAGCGGGCATGCACGGCCTCCCAGTCCAGGCCGCCCATATCCGGCGTCCAGAAGAAGTCGCGCTGCAGCCGCCATGCTTCATCGAAGGCCTGTCCCCAGACTTTCACCGGTTCCAGGAGAACCCGGATGCGGGTCAGGTCCACAGTGATGTTCTCGACAGAGTCCTCTTCTGTCCGGGAAGCAGCGGGCACCGCCCGGAGCCGGTGCTCATGACGCAGCACCACAGTGCTGCCGTCGCCGCTAAGCTCGTAATCGCCGAGTGCGGGGACAAGGACTGATACGTCCTTCGTGCCCAGGTCGAAGCGTTCGAGCCGCTTGCCCGGGTTACGGTCCGCTGAGGTGGCCCGGCCGTCGCCGGTGACGCCGTAGACGTCCTCAGCGAGCCAGAGCAGGGCACCGTCGGCAGCACGGAGTTTGGAATAGCGCCCCTGCGGAACGGGTACTGCAATGATGCGCTCGGCCAGCCGGTCCAGGTCAACGGCTGTTTCAGCTGCTTGTCCCGGGTCATCCTGGGGATCGTCCGATTCCACCGGCGCGGCAGGCCCGGCCGGCTCCACCACGTGCGCTGCCGGGCCGAACGGCGACGGCGTGGCAGCTGCCAGCGCCACCATGAAGGGCTTGGTGGAAGTGGGGAATCCCAGGTCGAAGCCGTGGGTGTCGTAGACCGGGTCGAAGCTGCGCTCCGACAGGAAGGCGAGGAACCGGCCGTCCCGGGTGAACGAGGGACTGTGGTCGTGGAACCTGCCGTCCGTCACGTCCTGGATCTGGTCTTCGGTGCCGTCTGCCTTCCGGAGCCTGATCCGGGTGCGTGCGCCTTCGCCCGATACTGGTTCCGCCCATGCCAGCCAGCGGGAGTCAGGGCTGAAGGCGAGGTCGTCCACCGCCCCGTGCCCGCTGTCCGCAACCAGGGACAGCTCGGCTGCCTCAACATCAAGGAGGTAAACCTGCCCGAACTCCGTTGCCACTGCCACCAGCCGCCCGTCCGGACTGGGAAGCAGCTCAGAGGTCCGTGTCGGCGAGGGAAACGCGATCCGGGTGAGCCCGGTCTCCGCAGCGGTGTCCTGGGAGGCGAGCACTGCTTCGAAGGCTCCTGTACCCGAAGGCATTGAGGGATCCTGCGGCTGCGTCTCTTCCTGCCCTGTGACATGAGCCGGCAGGGCAGCGCCCGACGCCGAAACCGGTTTGGGCAGCTCAGGCTCCTCCTGTACCGCGGCCGGTGCTGCCGGAACTGCCGAGGAAACCACCCGCTTTTCGGCTCCAGCGGGAAGGGAGCCAAACACGTCCTTGATGAACAGTGCTTCCTCGTTTCCCGGGTCAGCAACGAAGACGGCCCGCCCGCCGGCCAGCGGCCGGCCCAGGCGTGCACGGACGCCGGCCGTAGCTTCGATCACGCGAGAGGGGCCATCCTTGTGCGTGAGCCAGTGCAGCGTACCGTGGCTTTCCACCACGCTGGACTTCCCGGCGGTGTCCGGGGCGGCAGCCATAAGGTGCCGGGCCACGTTGAGCGGACGGGGACGCCGTCCGGTGCCTGCGGATCCAAGCGTGATGTCGAGGCGGACCGGCTCAGCCTCGAGGTCTTCCAGCAGCCACAGCGATCCGGCCGATTCGAAGACCACGCGCGTGCCGTCGGAGGAAGGATGCCGGACATAGAAGTCCTGGAAGTCCGTGTGGCGCCGAAGGTCTGTGCCTGCCGGCGTGACGGAATAGATGTTCCCATAGCCTTCATGGTCCGAGAAGAAGGCAATCCTGCCCTGCACCCACATGGGATAGGCAAGGTTCCCGTCCAGCTGGGGCATCAGCCGGGTGAACTCGCCGTTGCCATCCGCGTCGATCCACAACTTTCCTGCCGTACCGCCGCGGTAGCGCTTCCATCGTGCCGGTTCCCTGCTGAGCACCGACCCCAGGACCAGGGGACGTTCGTCCCCCAGCGCCGGACCGGCCGCAAGCGTGTCCACCGGCCCATAGGGCAGGCGGGACGGCGCCGAACCGTCCAGCGGCACCTCATACGCCCACCGCAGCCGCAGGTCCTCAAACTCGAACGGACTGGTGGCAATGATGTTCCCCGCCGGGCTGAAACCCCGGACCCGGGTGTGCTGGTTACCCCAGAACGTGAGCTGGCGGAAGTTTCCGCCTTCCGTGTCGGCAGCGACGACTTCGGGTGCTCCTCCCTGGACGACAGTCCAGGCGATCATGGACCCGTCGGGAGAGAATCTGGGGTTTCTCGCCGGCAGCTGCAGCGACGAAATACGCCATGCCCGTCCGCCGGCAAGCGGCGCAACCCAGACATCGTCCTCAGCTACGAATGTGACCTGGTCCCCGTGGAGATTGGGATAACGGAGGTAGGGAGTTGAACTCATATCTCCGATCCTATCTTTGTGCTCCCCCGCTCTCGGATTCCGTGCCGGGGAGCACGGCGGCGATCCGCCACCCGCTGTCTGTCAGCACCAGGTCCAGCACCACCTCCCGCCCGGCGGCTGAGCCCGGCGGCCCAACCGGGGACCCGTCAGCCTGGACGCGCTGGAAACCTGAGCTTCCCATGGCGACTGCAACGAGCTCGCCTTCGATCCCGGAGCCCCCTTCTCCCCTGGGAACGGCCCGCAGGACGTCCAGGCGCAGGCCGGAAAGCCGTTCACCCTTCTCCTGGAGCCGCCCAACCTCGGCCGCATCCGCTTCCTCCGCCGGGGACCCAGCCAGGTTGACCCAGCCGAGCAGCGCCGGATCGCCGCGTTCAAAGGACCGGGCACGCAGTGCGGACAGGACATGCACTGCGGCGAGGGGGTCCTGGCCCTGCAGCACGGAAAGCTCGTCGTCAGAAGGAACGTCCTGATCTGCCTGTCCCCGGTCGCCGGAGGCACTCGCAGAGGGGACATGCTCCCCCGCTGCTTCGGGCACAGAACTCTCTTCGGCACCGCCAACCGGGGGAACGTCCGTTGCCGCAGGCAGCAGCAGTTCCTTGGAGGGACCGAGCATTTCCGGCGCCAGCACGGCCACGGCTCCCCAGGCAGCCGTCACCGCCACGACCCCCGTTGCCGCGCCGAGCCACAGCTTCCTGAACCGCCCGCCGGCTGCCCGGCGCACCCTTACGGACCGGGGGTACCCGGTTCCCCATGTCCAGGCTTTCGGCAAACCGAACCGCCGCCGTCGCCTTCGCCCGCGCCGGGGGTGGGGGTGGGCAGTCTCCTGGGCAGCACGCCGGGTCCGCGGGTCAGGCCGGAGGCCGGAAGGGACATTTGCCGGCAAATGCACCGGTTCAGCATCAACAGCCCGGAATGCCGCGGCCGCGAATGCCTCCGCAGTGGGCCGCCTTCCGGCGTCCTCGTCGAGGGCCGCTTCCAAGAGGCTGCTGAGACGCGCGTTTACTCCGCCCAGCACGACAGCGAGCGGCGGACGCAGGCCCGGTTTGAGCGGCCGCCCGGTCAGCATCAACCAGCCCAGCGCTCCCAGCGAGAAAACATCCGCCTCCGGCCCCGCTGCGGAGGAGCCTGCATCGGAAGGGAACTCCGGCTCAAGCCCTGCGCTTCCCACCGGGACTTCCTGCTGCCCGGGGAACATCCGGCCGGTGCCAAAGTCCGCCACCAGCGGCTTGCCGTGCTCCGTGAACAGTACGTTCCCCTGCGACACGGCGCCATGAACGGCACCGTCGGCGTGCAGGCAGGCCAGGGCACGTGCCGCTGCCGTCAGCACGGTAACTACTTCGCCCTCTGAAAGTGTTCCCCGGAGCGCCAGCAGCCCGGCCAGGCTGCCCCCTGCAGCGTATTCCAGCAACAGGGCGGGCCCTTGCTCCGTGTTCAGCAGCCCATGGATGCCAAGCAGGTTCTCGTGCTGCAGCCGGGCGAGGATGGCGGTCTCGCGCCGGAGTTCAAACTCTTCCGCCGTATCCTGCGGCCGGTGCGGAACCTTGAGGGCGAAACCGGCGCCGTCGGCCAACCGCTCCGCTAGCCAGACAGTGCCGTGGCGGCCTTCCCCGAGCAGCCGCCCGATGCGCCACCCGGAACCGGGCACTACTGGACGGCGCATAGTCTGCTCCCCGTGTCCGCCGCCGTCCGGCGCCCGCCCGGCCAACCCAGGACGGTGCACGTCCTCCATAGCGTTCATGGGGACAGTTCTAGCGGGTTCGCGACCCTGCTGCAGGAGTTATCCACAGACAGGCGGCAACGTGATGTGATTCACATCGGCAAGTCTGGAGAACAGCCACTAGGCTGTCCCCTATGGATCTGCACTTCGTGCGCGCAGGGCTCGCTCCGGACTACCTTGATTACAACGACGGATGGGCGCTGCAGCGCACCGCCCACAGCGAGGTTCGGGGCGGCAGCAGGGCAAACACCGTCTTCCTGCTGGAACACCTTCCCGTCTATACGGCCGGCCGCCGCACCGAACCGCATGAGCGGCCTTTTGACGGTACTCCGGTGATTAACGTGGACCGGGGCGGCAAACTCACCTGGCACGGCCCCGGACAGCTGGTGGGCTACCCGGTACTCCGTCTTCCCGACCCCGTCCTCATCGTCGACTATGTCTCCGCCCTCGAAGAAGCGCTGATCGGCGTCCTCGCGGACCACGGACTGGCCGGAGCACGGATCGAGGGACGCTCCGGCGTCTGGATCCGCGGTACCGGCGGGCGCCAGGACCGGAAAATCGCCGCGATCGGAATCCGGGTGGACCACGGCGTCACCATGCACGGATTCTCCCTGAACTGCAGCAATGATCTGGCGCCCTACAGCCAGATCATTGCGTGTGGCATCACGGATGCCGGGACCACCTCGATCAGCGCTGAAACCGGCAGGCCGGTGACACCTGCCGACGTCGTCGGACAGGTGGAAACGCGGCTGCGGCAGAGCCTTGGCGCCCTGCATGCCCCAGCTGTCCGCCCAGACCCGGAACCCCGGGCAGAGTCCGGCACCTACAACGAAGGAGTCCTGAAGTGACACTTGCCCCCGAAGGCCGCCGCCTCCTGCGGATCGAGCAGCGCAATGTTGCCGTTCCGGTGGAACGCAAGCCGGACTGGATCAAAGCCAAGGTCAACATCGGACCGGAGTATGTGCAGCTAAAGGGGCAGGTGAAGAAGGAGGGTCTGCACACCGTCTGCGAGGAAGCCGGGTGCCCCAACATCTTCGAGTGCTGGGAAGACAAGGAAGCGACGTTCCTCATTGGCGGTTCCGAATGCACCAGGCGCTGCGACTTCTGCCAGATCGATACGGGCAAGCCCTCCGCACTGGACAGGATGGAACCGCTGAAGGTGGCACGTTCAGTGCAGTCCATGGGACTGCGCTACGCCACGGTCACCGGTGTGGCCCGGGATGACCTGGAGGATGAAGGAACCTGGCTGTACGCAGAGACCATCCGCCAAATCCATGCCGTGAACCCCGGCACCGGCGTCGAAATCCTGATTCCGGACTTCTCCGGCAAGCCCGAATACATCCAGGCGATCTGCGACGCGGCGCCCGAAGTGTTCGCGCACAACGTCGAGACGGTGCCCCGGCTGTTCAAACGGATCCGGCCCGCCTTCCGGTATGAGCGTTCCCTCGACGTCATTTCCCAGGGGCAGGCTTTGGGCATGGTCACCAAGTCCAACCTGATCCTTGGCATGGGCGAAACGCGGGAGGAGGTAACGGATGCCATGCGGGACCTTCGCGATGCCGGGTGCGACCTGCTCACCATCACGCAGTACCTGCGTCCCAGCGACCGCCACCTCCCCGTGGATCGCTGGGTCAAGCCGGAAGAGTTCGTGGAACTCAGCGCCGAGGCGGAGGAACTGGGGTTCCTGGGAGTCATGAGCGGACCCCTGGTGCGGTCCTCCTACCGGGCCGGCAGGCTGTGGGCGGGAGCGATGCGGAAGAAGGGACGCCAGGTTCCGGCGAACCTTGCACACATCGGGGATTCCGGGACAGCCGCACAGGAAGCGTCGGCAGTCCTGGCGCGCCGCTAGCCAAGCGTTTTCCCCCGTACGGAACCCGCTGCGCGAATGATCCCGCCGGGTGCTCCAGCCAGCCGTGTCACGCGGAGAAGATGCGGGGACTTCATCACGTAGAATTGACGCATTATGGCCAACAGCACTGATTCCGACGCATCCAAGGGCGCCCGCCGCGGCCTCTTCTCCCGCAAGCCGAAGGCGGAAAAGAAGAACAAGCAGCCCGGCCGCATGAAACAGATCGCCGATGTCTTCAAGATGACCCGGCGCAACGACCCCAGCGTTATCTGGCGGATGGTGGGGGCCTTCTTCGGCATCATCGCCATCGGCCTGATCATCGGTTTCCTGATCAACAACTGGGTCACGATGCTCATCATCGCGATCCCGCTTGGCCTGCTGGCCGCCATGTTCATCCTCTCCCGCCGCGCCGAGCGGGCCGCCTTCGCGCAGATCGAAGGGCAGCCCGGTGCCTCCGGCGCTGCGCTCTCCGTGCTGCGCCGGGGCTGGATCCTCGAAGAGCAGCCCGTGGCAGTCAGCCCCCGCACCCAGGACGCAGTCTTCCGCGCGATCGGCCGTCCCGGCATCGTGCTGGTGACTGAAGGCCCTGCCAACCGCGTCCGTGTCCTGGTCGACGGCGAACGCCGCAAGATGAACCGCATCGTTCCCAACGTGCCGGTCCACGTCATCCAGACCGGCCGCGGCGAGGGCCAGGTGCCCCTGCAGCAGGTGGCCAAGAAGGTCAAGAAGCTCAAGAAGTCGCTCACCAAGCAGGAAGTCCAGGCGGTCAACAAGCGGCTCTCCGCCCTCGGCCAGCGCCTGCCGATCCCCAAGGGCATCGACCCCTACCGGGCACGCCCTGACCGCAAGGCCGCACGCGGCCGCTAAGCACAGCAAAACGAACGCCCCCGGCAATCTGCCGGGGGCGTTCCGTTTGTCTACGGGGAGGTTTCAGCGCCCGTGCTTGACCTTCACCAGAACGGTGCCCATGGCCCGGTCGTGCAGGCCGCGCTGATCCGCGTCAAAGATCAGGGGTGGAATCACCAGGCACACCAGGAGTGCACGGACGACGCCGGCCAAGGGACCTGCGGCGCTTCCGTCCATTTTCTGTACCTGGAGGCTGAAGACCCGGTGGCCGATGCTGTACCCCAGCAGTCCCACCAGGACGATCTGCTCTGCGGCGAACACCAGGAGGATGGAAATTTCCGTCCCGCCGAAGAACGCGTAGGCAATGACCGAGGCAAGCGCCCAGTCAATGAGAATGGCACCCAGACGAGGGCCCACCCGTGCAATCGAGCCGGGACCGGACCGAGGGCGTCCGAGCCTCCGTCCCGGCCAGTTCTCTTCGTCGGACGGGGGGCCTTCGAGCCATGAACCTAAGCTTCTTCTGTCAACCACGTTTTAAGACTACCGGGTGGGGCTGCACGGTCCGCCCCCACTGTGACGGCGCCAATTATGACCCCGGGAGCGGACACAGGCTAGGGTGGAGGAAGGCGCCCGGCGCACGTAACGTTGCCGAAACATTGGTGACATGGGCGGGTAACGGGGCGCTCCTAGACTTACTGCTGTTACCGGCCGTCGCGGAACCGGCGCCCGGTGCATGGACAGGTCCACCGCCCGAGGCCCTTCCACTCAAACTGTAAAAGGAGCATAAAAACGATGTTCAAGAATGCGGACGAGGTCCTCAAGTTCATCGCTGACGAAGAAGTAAAATTCGTCGACATTCGATTCACCGACCTGCCCGGCGTGCAGCAGCACTTCAACGTGCCGGCAAAGTCCGTCGATGCCGATTTCTTCGTCAACGGCCAGCTCTTCGACGGATCCTCCATCCGCGGCTTCCAGGGCATCGCCGAGTCCGACATGCAGCTGATCCCGGACGTGACGACCGCGTTCCTGGATCCGTTCCGCATCGAGAAGACCCTCGCCCTGAACTTCTCCATCGTCAACCCGCGCACCGGTGAGCCGTACCACCGTGATCCCCGCGGCGTAGCCGAGCGCGCCGAAGCCTACCTCGCTTCCACCGGCATCGCCGACACCGCGTTCTTCGCTCCCGAAGCCGAGTTCTTCATCTTCGACAACGTCCAGTACGAATCTGCCCCTCAGGGCAGCTTCTACAAGGTCGACTCGATTGAGGCTCCCTGGAACAGCGGCCGTGAGGAAGAAGGCGGCAACCTGGGCAACAAGACCCCCTTCAAGGGCGGTTACTTCCCGGTCGCTCCCGTGGACAAGCAGGCTGACCTTCGCGACGCCATCTGCGTCGAGCTGGACAACGTCGGCCTCGAGGTTGAGCGCTCCCACCACGAAGTCGGCGGCGCCGGCCAAGCCGAGATCAACTACAAATTCACCACGCTGACGCACGCGGCCGATGACCTGATGAAGTTCAAGTACATCGTCAAGAACGTTGCAGATGCCTGGGGCAAGTCCGCCACCTTCATGCCGAAGCCCGTCTTCAACGACAACGGCTCGGGCATGCACTGCCACCAGTCGCTGTGGAACGGCGGCGAGCCGCTCTTCTACGACGAGAAGGGCTACGCCGGGCTGTCTGACGTCGCACGCTGGTACATCGGCGGCCTGCTGAAGCACGCTTCCGCCGTCCTTGCCTTCACCAACCCGACGGTCAACTCCTACCGCCGCCTGGTCAAGGGCTTCGAAGCCCCGGTCAACATGGTCTACTCGCAGGGCAACCGCTCGGCCGGTATCCGCATTCCGATCACGGGCTCCAACCCGAAGGCCAAGCGCATCGAGTTCCGCGCTCCGGACCCCTCCTCCAACCCTTACCTGGCATTCGCTGCGCAGCTCATGGCAGGCCTGGACGGAATCAAGAACCGGATTGAGCCGGCCGACCCGATCGACAAGGACCTCTACGAGCTCCCCGCCGAAGAGGCCAAGCACATCCAGAAGGCTCCGGGCTCCCTTGAGGAAGCCCTGGAAGCGCTGGAAGCCGACAACGAGTTCCTGCAGGCCGGCGGCGTGTTCACCCAGGACATGATCGATGCCTGGATCGAGTACAAGCGCGAGAAGGAAATCTTCCCGCTGTCCCTGCGCCCGAACCCCTACGAGTTCGAGCTCTACTACGGCGTCTAGGACTTCCCGCCGCTGAGGCGGCTAAGCTCCGCTCAAGGGTCCGTATCTTGCCGCAGGGCGGGGTACGGACCTTTTTGTGTTGTCCGGGGGCGGGCGACGCGTGGTTTCGGGTCAGGGTTGACCCGCCCCGGGGCCTGGGACAGGGTGGATCCATGCCTGGAATAACCGATGGACTGTGGGACAGCCTGGACGCCAAGGTTTCCTCGGGATGGTGCCCGGGGCTCGTGGCGGGCGTACGGGTCGGCGGCGAGGTGGAGGTGCACGCGGCCGGAACCTATGGACTCGAAAACCCCCGTCCGATGAGCCCCGTAACGCCGTTCCGGATCTCCTCCCTCAGCAAACTGGTGGGAGGCGCACTGGCCCTGTCGCTGGTTGCGGACGGGACCCTGGAACTGGACGACGACGTCTCCCGCTGGCTGCCCGAGCTGGCCGAACTCCGGGTACTGGCCACGCCCGACGCGCCGCTGGCCGTGACTGGTCCGGCCCGGGGGCCGATGACCCTCCGCCACCTCCTGACCATGACTGCAGGCTTTGGCATCGATTTCGGGCCCACGCCCTACGCCGCGGCTACCCGCGACCTGCTGTGGGGCCCCCATCCCCCGGCCCTGGGTCCGGACGAATACATGGCCCGGCTGGGAAGCCTTCCGCTCGCTGCGCAGCCCGGTGACCGGTGGATGTACCACGCGGGTGCCGATGTGCTGTCCGTGCTCCTGCCGAAAGTCGCCGGGATACCGCTGAGGGAGCTGCTGGCGGAGCGCATCACCGGCCCCCTGGGGCTTACCCGAACAGGCTTCCCGACAGGGCAGGAGGAGTTTCCTGCAGCCTATGAAGCCACGGCCGACGGTCTTCTCGAGGCAGCAGCCTACCAGGACGCGTTCGCGTCACCGCCGGTCTTTGAGTCCCTCGCAGGCGGCCTTGTCTCCACCGTTCCGGACTACGTGGCGTTCCTGGCGGCGCTGGCGGATGACGTCCTGCTTCCAACCGGCCTGGGAGCCCAGATGACCTCCGACCAGCTCACGGAGGCCCAGCGCACCGGATTTGCCGAACTGGCCGGACCGGAGGAGTCCTGGGGCTTTATGAGTGCGGTACAGACCGGTCCGGGAGCGAGCTGGTCCGAACCGGGCATGTGGGGCTGGGCGGGAGGTTCCGGCACCAGCGCCGCTGTCTATCCGAACGGGGACATCGGGGTGGTCTTTACCCAGCGCTTCATGACCGGGCCGGAGGAGAGCTTCGACTGGTTCTGGGCGCCCTTCGGCCAGGCGCGCAGCGAAGCAGCCCCGGACTGACAGGTTCAACGCACGACGGCGGTGCGGCGCCCAGCCGGGCACTGCACCGCCGTCGTCGTCAGCGTTGGCCTTAGAGGACCTTGGCCAGGAAGTCCTGCAGCCGCGGAGACTGCGGGTTCCCGAAGAGTTCCTCCGGGGAGTTTTCCTCCACAATGAGCCCGTCAGCCATAAAGACCACCCGGTCGGCAACTTCACGGGCGAAGCCCATTTCGTGCGTGACCACCACCATGGTCATGCCTTCCTTGGCGAGGTCACGGATGACCTGGAGAACTTCGCCGACCATCTCAGGGTCAAGCGCGGAGGTGGCTTCGTCGAAGAGCATCACGTCCGGCTTCATGGCCAGCGCACGGGCGATCGCCACGCGCTGCTTCTGGCCGCCGGAGAGCTGTGCCGGACGGGCATCGGCCTTGTCCGCCAGCCCCACGCGGTCCAGCAGGGCCAGGGCGTTGGTTCGGACCTCTGCCTTGGAACCCTTCTTCAGTTCCACCGGTGCCAGCATAATGTTCTCCAGCACGGACATGTGCGGGAAGAGGTTGAAGTGCTGGAAGACCATGCCGATGTGCTGGCGGACGTTGTTCAGGTCCACCTTCGGGTCGGTGAGGTCGAAGCCGTCGATCACGACCTTGCCGTCGGTGATGTCTTCGAGCTTGTTCAGGCAGCGCAGGAAGGTCGACTTGCCGGAGCCGGACGGGCCGATCACGCAGACCACTTCGCCCTCGGCGACAGCAACGTCCAGTCCCTTCAGAACCTCGACCGGACCGTAGGACTTGCGCAGGCCGATGGTTTGGATCTTGCTCACTTGTTGAACCTCTTATCCAGGACGTCCGCCAGCTTGGTCAGCAGCGTGATCACGATGAAGTACAGGGCGGCGACGATGATCAGCACCTCGGCGGTGCGGAAGTTCACCGCGTAGACCTGCTGTGCCTGGTACGTCAGCTCCGCGAAGCCGATGACAGCCAGCAGCGATGTGTCCTTCAAGGTGATCACGAACTGGTTGATGAAGGACGGCGTCATGATCTTCACGGCCTGCGGAATGATGATCTTCTGCATCGTCTTGCCGTAGCCAAGGCCCAGGCTGCGGGCCGCTTCCATCTGGCCCGGATCTACTGACTGGATGCCGCCGCGCACGATTTCGGTCATGTAGGCACCGGCGTTAAGGCTCAGCGTCAGGACGCCTGCGGTGAGGACGTCCACCGGCTGGCCGATGAGCTGGGGCAGGCCAAAGTAGAAGAAGAAGGCCTGCACCAGGACAGGGGTGCCGCGGAAGATGCTCACGTAAGTGGTGGCGATACCGCGCAGCACAATCTTGGAGCTGACCTTGAAGAAGCCGAAAATCACACCCAGGATCAGGGCGAAGAACAGGGACAGTGCGGTAGCCAGCAGCGTCAGGCCCAGGCCCTTGGCGAAGGCGGGTGCGTTATCGGTGACCAGGGACCAGAAGCTGGAATCGGCGGCGCCGGCATCCAGGTAGCGGTCCAGGATCTCGTCGTAGTCGCCGGACTCCTGCAGGTTCGCGAGTCCGGCGTTGAACGCCTCCAGCAGTTCCGGGTTGGTGTCCGCATTCACGGCAAAGCCGTAGGAGGAACCAACTTCCTTGTCGGTGACGGTCTTCAGCCCGTTGCCGGACTTGATGCCGTAGGCAAGGACCGGGTAGTCGTCGAACACTGCGACCGAGGAGCCGGCCTTGACGTCGTCGTACATCTGGGCCGACTGGGCGAAAGCGATGACGTCGAAGCCATACTCGTCCTTGATGGACTCGGCAAAGGCCTGGCCTTCCGTGCCGGTCTTGACGGCAACCCGCTTGCCTTCCAGATCTTCGTATCCGGACACGTCGTTGTTGTTCTCCGCCACGGCCATCTGGATGCCGGACTCGAAGTACGGGTCCGAGAAGTCGAAGACCTTCTGGCGTTCCTCGGTGATGGACATGCCGGCGATCACGCCGTCGACCTGGTTGGACTGCAGCGCCTGAAGGGCGGCGTCGAACCCGAGGGAACGGATTTCCACGGCAAAGCCCTGGTCCTCCGCAATCGCGTTCATCAGGTCGATGTCGATGCCGACGAGCTCGCCGTTTTCGCGGAACTCGAAGGGAGCGAAGGTGGTGTCAGTACCGATGGTGTAGGTTTTGCCCGCCACGCTGTCCGGCGCCGGTGAGGTGGCCGCGAAGGCCCCGGTTGCGGGGATGCCCAGCAGCAGCGCCAGCGCTGCAAGCAGGGACGTGAGGGGAACCGCGAGTGAGGCCGGGCTTTTCAGCGCCCGTTTGCCACTGTGCAAAGTAAACGTCTCCTAGCTAATGGTTCGCGGCGATGCGCAGCAAACGCCACCAAAAAGACTACTAGGAATGCGGGCACCCAAATGACAGCGGGCTCCGGGCTCAGGTCCCTTCGAGTCCGTAGCCGTAGAACCAGCGTTCGAAAACACCCCGCGCCCGGCGCGTGATCCGGAGGTAGTGTTCTTCCAACACGCCGCCCTGACCTGCGGAGTAACCGCACCAGCGGGCCACGGCTTCGAGTTCACGCCGCGAGGAAGGAAGCACATCGGCGTTCCTTCCGCCGCGGATCACGTTTGCACAACGGATCCGGCTCGCCAGCAGCCAGCTCTCCCTGAGGATCTGCACGTCGGCTTCCGGAAGGAACCCGCCGTCGCTGATCGCATCCAGCGCCGCCAGCGTCGCCGTGGTCCGCAGGGCTGGGTAGGAATGGGCATGCTGCAGCTGCAGCAGCTGCACGAGCCACTCGACGTCGCTGAGACCGCCGCGGCCCAGCTTGATATGCCGGGAGGGGTCCGCACCGCGGGGCAGGCGCTCGGCTTCGACGCGTGCCTTGATGCGCCGGATCTCCCGGACATCGGCCTTGGCGAGGGATTCGGGATAACGGATGGGGTCGACCAGGGCCAGGAAATCTTCTCCCAGCCTGTCATCGCCCGCCATGGGCCGGGCACGGAGCAGCGCCTGTGCCTCCCAGGCCAGGGACCAGCGTTCGTAGTAGCCCCGGTAGGAATCGAGGGTACGGACCAGCGGCCCCTGCCTGCCCTCGGGGCGCAGTCCGGCGTCGAGCTCCAGGACCCGTTCGGCCAGGACGGCGGGCTGGCAGGGCTGCTGCAGGAGGGATGAGATGAGCCCGACAATCCGCTCGGCCTGCTTCTGCGCAGCCTGCGGATCTGCGCCGGAAAGCGGGCGGTGGACGTACAGGACGTCGGCGTCTGAGCCGTAGCCGATCTCGCGGCCGCCCTGCCGTCCCATGGCAACCACCAGCATGTCCGTGAGCTGCTCCTCCGAGCTGTAGACCTCGTTTTCCGCGGTGTGCAGCATACCCAGCACGGCGGCACGGTCGTTGTCCGAAAGCGCCCGGCCGACTTCTTCCTGCGAAAGCAGGCCGGCACTGTCCGCCACGGCGATCCGGAGCATTTCCCGGCGCCGGATCAGCCGGATCAGGCGCGCGGCTTCTCCGGACCGGGGGTGGCGGGACATCTTGGCCCGTATTTCCTGCCAGAGGGCGTCGAAGCCCAGCGGGTTAAGGTCCTTGTCCGTGCCCAGCCACGCCGTGGATTCGGGGGAAACTTCCAGCAGGTCGCTGATAAAGCGGGAGGAGGAGAGAATGTGGCACAGGCGCTCCCCCGCCGCGGAAGAATCGCGAAGCATGCCGAGGTACCAGTGGCTGTCACCGAGCGACTCGCTGAGCCGGCGGAAGCCAAGCAGGCCGGCGTCGGGGTCCACACCGTCTGCCAGCCAGGCCAGCAGCACGGGAAGCAACTGCCGCTGCAGGGCCGCCCGGCGGCTGATGCCGTTGGTCAGCGCCTCAATGTGCCGCATGGCACCTTTGGGGTCCGCGTAGCCCAGGGCGGCAAGTCGTGCCTGCGCCGCTTCCGGCGTCAGCCGGACTTCGTCTTCAGACAGGTTGGAGGCGGTGTTGAGCAGCGGACGGTAGAAGATCGATTCGTGCAGCCGGCGGACCAGCCGTTTGGTCCGCTGCCAGGTCTCCAGCAGACGCTCGGCGCTCGGCCGGACCAGGGCCAGGGAACCGGCGGAGGACTTGGACAGGGCACGCAGCGCCGGATCCGACTCCGGCATCAGGTGCGTGCGGCGCATGTGGACCATTTGGATGCGGTGTTCCAGGACGCGCAGGTACCGGTACGCCGCATCAAGGTCCGCCGCATCCCCGCGGCCAATGTATCCGCCTTCGCTGAGTGCCGCGATTGCCGACGTCGTGGTGCGGACCCGCAGGCTTTCATCGATCCGGCCGTGGACCAGCTGAAGCAGCTGGACGGTGAACTCCACGTCCCGCAGCCCGCCCTTGCCGAGTTTGATCTGCCGGGCTTCCTCATGGGCCGGGATGTGGTCGGTGACCCGCCGGCGCATGGCCTGGACGGACTCCACAAACCCCTCCCGTTCGGAACTGGACCAGATCAGCGGCGCGACGGCGTCCTCGTACCGCCGGCCCAGATCGGGATCACCGGCGATGGCTCGCGCCTTGAGCAGCGCCTGGAACTCCCAGGTGTGCGCCCAGCGCTGGTAGTAGTTCAGGTGCGACTCCAGTGTCCGCACCAGGGGTCCGTCCTTGCCCTCCGGGCGCAGGTTCGCGTCAACGTCCCACAGACCAGGCTCGGTGGCCGAGGCGTTGATGGCACGGGAAACTCCGGCAGCCATGGCAGTGCCGATGCGGTTTGCCAGCGCTTCATCCAGGCCGGCCGCTTCGATGACATAGATGACGTCGACGTCGGAAATGTAGTTGAGTTCGCTGGCTCCGCACTTGCCCATGCCGATGATGGCCAGGCGTACCGCGGCAACGTCGGCCGGATCAAAGGCCGCGGCAAGTTCCGCCCGGGACACTGCCAGCGCCGCTTCCAGTGCAGCCGCAGCAAGGTCTGCCAGTTCCCGGCCCACCGCGGGCATCGTATCTTCCGGCGAGGCAGCGCCGAGGTCCCGGATGGTCAGGTCCAGCAGGTGCCGCCGGTACCGGGTGCGCAGGCTGACATAGGCCTCCGTGCCCGTCACCGCTGCCACCGTGTTCGGGCCTACGGCAGCACCCACTGATTCCAGCAGCGATGCACGCAGTGTCCGGCCCGGTACCGCCCCGGGTTCCGCGCGCAGCTTAGAAGCCAGCAGGTCCGCGTTCTCCGGGTGGCGCATGACAAACTCCGCCAGCGCCTCCGAGGCGCCCAGCACCCGGAACAGTGCCTCGGCGTCGTCCGGTTCCGCGTTGACCAGCTCGCCAAGGGACGGGATGCGGCTCAGGAGCCTGACCAGGGACTGCAGCGCCATGTCCGGGTTCGCGGCCCGGGCAAATCCGGCGAAGAGCCTCTCCTCGTCGATCCCCGACAGCTCGGGGGCAGCGAGGAAGCGTTCACTCTTCTCCAGGTCCGTAAACCCGGTGGCAATCATGCGTCTGGTCAGGCTCATCAGCTCACCGGCGCTTTCGCTAGAGGATGCTCAGGTTCTTCTTCAGCTCGAAGGCCGTGACCTGCTGGCGGTACTCGTTCCAGTCGGCCTGCTTGTTCCTCAGGAAATTCTCGAAGACCTGCTCGCCCAGGATGCCGGCCACAAGCTCGGATTCCTCCATCACGCGGATCGCGTCGTGGAGGCTCGAAGGCAGCGGAGAGTGGCCCATGGCGCGGCGCTCGGCCGCGCTCAACGACTCGATGTCGTCCTCGGCGCCCGGGGGCAGCTCGTAACCCTCTTCGATGCCCTTCAGGCCGGCACCAAGGAGCACGGCGTAGGACAGGTACGGGTTGGCTGCGGAGTCGATGCCGCGGTATTCGATCCGGGCGGACTGTCCCTTGCCCGGCTTGTACAGCGGAACGCGCAGCAGCGCAGAACGGTTGTTGTGGCCCCAGGAGAGGTAGCTCGGAGCTTCGCCGCCGCCCCACAGCCGCTTGTAGGAGTTCACGAACTGGTTGGTCACGGCGGTGAATTCCGGAGCATGGCGCAGGATGCCGGCCATGAACTGGCGGGCCGTCGTCGAGAGCTGGAATTCGGCGCCGGCCTCGAAGAACGCGTTGGAGTCGCCTTCAAAGAGCGAGAAGTGGGTGTGCATGCCTGAACCGGGGTGGTCGGAGAACGGCTTCGGCATGAAGGTTGCGTAGCAGTCCGTCATCAGTGCGACCTCTTTCACGACCGTCCGGAAGGTCATGATGTTGTCCGCGGTCTGCAGGGCATCCGCGTAGCGCAGGTCGATTTCGTTCTGGCCTGGACCGGCCTCGTGGTGGCTGAATTCCACGGAGATGCCCACTGCTTCGAGCATGGACACCGCAGTACGGCGGAAGTCCTGGGCCACACCGCCGGGAACGTGGTCGAAGTACCCGGCGCGGTCAACGGGAACTGGTTCACCGTCAGGACCAGGCTGGTCGGACTTCAGGAGGTAGAACTCGATCTCCGGGTGGGTGTAGCAGGTGAACCCCATGTCGGCCGCCTTGGCCAGCTGGCGCTTGAGCACGTTGCGGGGGTCCGCGGCAGACGGCTGGCCGTCAGGGGTCAGGATGTCGCAGAACATGCGGGAGGTCTGCTCCGCGTCGCCGCGCCAGGGAAGGATCTGGAAAGTGGACGGGTCCGGCTGGGCCAGCATGTCGGATTCGAAGATGCGGGCCAGTCCCTCGATCGAGGAACCGTCGAATCCGAGACCTTCCTCGAAGGCCCCTTCAACTTCGGCAGGGGCGAGGGCCACGGACTTCATGGACCCCACAACGTCGGTAAACCAGAGCCGGACAAACCGCACATCGCGTTCTTCGATCGTGCGCAGAACGAATTCCTGCTGGCGGTTCATGCTTACCTCTTTCGCTGTGGTTCGCTGTGGCGGGTCCTGATCTGAAACCCTTGTGCCCGTCCCCTGCGGCAAGGAAGCGCCCGGACCGGGATAGGGCCGGTGGTGTGCGCGGCCTGCAAATACTCTACCCAGCCGGAACCGGTTTTTCGGTCCGCGGCCCGCGTGTGGCCGGAGATTACGTGCCGGCCGGGGTCCGCGGGGCCCGTCCGTATGCGCCAACATTTAGTAGGCTCACATCATGACCAGCGCTGAACAGCCCAAACCGTACGGTACCGACCCGGTACAGGCCCCTGCCCTGCCGAAGCGGGTGCGTACGTCCTACCTCCAGCAGCTCAAGGATTCCGGCGGTAAGTTCGCCATGCTGACCGCCTATGACCAGTACACCGCGGCGATCTTTGACGAAGCCGGCATCGAGACCCTGCTGATCGGTGATTCCGCAGCCAACAACGTGATGGGCCACGACACGACGCTGCCCATCACGCTGGACGAAATGATCGTTTTCGCCAAGTCTGTGGCTGCCGGAGCCAAGCGCGCCCTGATCGTGTGCGACCTGCCTTTTGGTTCCTACGAGGTCTCCCCCGCCCAGGCCATTGAATCCTCGGTCCGGCTCATGAAGGAGGCAGGGGTACAGGCAGTCAAGATGGAGGGCGGCGCGCACTACGCCGGCCACGTCCGTGCAATGACGGCCGCCGGAATTCCCGTCATGGCCCATGTTGGCTTCACTCCGCAGAGCGAGCATGCCCTGGGCGGCTACAAGGTGCAGGGCCGCGGAGATGCCGCGCAGGCAGTGATCGACGACGCCGTTGCCCTCGCCGAAGCCGGCGCATTCTGCGTGCTGATGGAAATGGTTCCCGCCGACGTCGCCGCTGCCGTTGACGCGGCGGTGCCGGTTCCCACAATCGGCATTGGCGCCGGAAACGCGACGACCGGACAGGTGCTGGTCTGGCAGGACATGGCGGGCATGCGCGGCGGCAAGGCACCGCGCTTCGTCAAGGCCTTCGCGGACGTCCGGACGGTGCTCTCAACGGCTGCCCGTGAGTATGCCGAGGAAGTCCGCAGCGGAACCTTCCCCGGTCCGGAACACAGCTTTTAGTCCGGAACACGGTTTCCAGTCCGGACACAGCTTCGGCTCCGGGCTCAGTCCTCGTCCTGCCGGTCCCAGGCCTCGTTGCGGGCCTGCACCTTCTGCAGTGCGCGTTCGGCTTCCTCTCGGCTGGGGTAGGGTCCGATCAGCTTCGTCCAGTCGGACTGCGGCCCAACTTCGACTTCATGGGTCTGTACGTTGAACCAGAACTCGGCCATGGGCCCTCCTCAGGGTTGTGCGTCCGCGCCGTTTGGATGGCTGGACCGTGGACATTGCCGGCCCCATGCGAAGGCACGGAGCGCTGGCGATAAGATCGATACTATGCCCCAGAATATTGCCACTGCACCCCTTGGACGCCTGCAGCCGGGACGGGTCTCGCCCCGCCGCCCCGTGCCGGCGTCGATTCCCCGTCCGGAGTATGTAGACCGGGAGGCGCCGGCAAAGTTCACCGGCTCAGAGGTGAAGTCGGCGGAGACGATCGAGAAGATCCGCATTGCCGGCCGCATTGCGGCCCAGGCAATCGTCGAGGTTGGCAACCGCATCCAGCCCGGCGTCACCACCGACGAGCTGGACGCCGTCGCGCATGAATTCCTGCTGGACCACAAGGCCTATCCCTCGACGCTTGGCTACCGGGGCTTCCCGAAGTCCGTCTGCACCTCGATCAATGAAGTCATCTGCCACGGCATCCCGGATTCCACGGTCATCCAGGACGGCGACATCGTCAACGTCGACATCACCGCCTACATCAACGGGGTCCACGGAGACACCAACTACACGTTCCTGGCCGGCGACGTCGACGAAGAGTCCCGCCTGCTGGTGGAACGCACTGCAGAGTCGCTGCGGCGCGCCATCAAGGCCGTGATGCCGGGCCGCGAAATCAACGTGATCGGCCGGGCCATCGAGTCCTATGCCAAGCGTTTCGGCTACGGCGTGGTCCGCGACTTCACCGGCCACGGCGTCGGCGAGGCCTTCCACACGGGCCTGATCATCCCGCACTACGACGCCGCACCGGCGTACAGCCGGCTCATCGAAACCGGAATGGTGTTTACCATTGAGCCTATGCTCACTCTCGGGACCATCGAGTGGGACATGTGGGAGGACAACTGGACCGTCCTGACCAAAGACCGCAAGCGCACCGCCCAGTTCGAACACACGCTGCTTGTCACGGACAGCGGCGCCGAAATCCTGACCCTGCCGTAGCGCAACGCCTAGCACTGGAGAACCATGGCCAAGAAGCAGAAAAACAAGCACGATGCCGTCATCGGCATCGACATCGGCGGCACGGGCATCAAGGGCGGCATCGTCGACCTGAACAAGGGCAAGCTCATCGGCGACCGCTTCCGGATCCCCACCCCGCAGCCGGCCACGCCTGAGGCTGTCGCCGGCGTCGTCGGGCAGATTGTTGCCGAGCTCTCTTCACGGCCCGAGGGCCCGGGAACCGAGGTCCCCGTCGGCGTAACCTTCCCTGCCATCATCCAGCACGGTGTTGCCCGTTCCGCAGCGAACGTGGACAAGAGCTGGGTGGACACCGATGTGGATGCCTTGCTCACCAAGGCGCTCAACCGCGAAGTCCAGGTGATGAACGACGCCGATGCGGCCGGCCTGGCGGAAGCCCGCTACGGCGCCGGCAAGGGCGTGGCCGGAACCGTCCTGGTCATCACCCTCGGCACCGGCATCGGGTCCGCGCTGATCTCCAACGGCGCACTGGTTCCCAACGCAGAGCTTGGCCACCTTGAGATCGACGGCGTGGACGCCGAATCCCGCGCCTCCGCCTCCGCCCGGGAGCGGGACAACATCAGCTGGGAAGAGTACGCGCACCGGCTCCAGCGGTACTTCTCCCACGTGGAGTTCCTCTTCTCCCCCGACCTGTTCGTGATCGGCGGCGGCATCTCCAAGCGCAGCGAGGACTTCCTGCCGATGCTCGACCTGCGAACCCCCATGGTCACGGCCAACCTGAAGAACAACGCCGGAATCGTGGGTGGCGGCCCCCCCGCCCCCACTGCACTTCAACTACGTCAAGTAACCCCATCGAGATGGCAGAAACTGCTGGTTAGGGCTTCCAAACCAGCAGTTTCTGCCATCTCGTTTTTTGTGAGGGCTAGCTACTGGGCCGTCAGGGGACGCTGTGCTCCGGCAGGCACACTGCCGGCGCGGGCTGAATCGGCCCGCAGCGCGGCAATGGCCGTCTCGAAGTCTTCCAGTGACTCGAAGGACTGGTAGACGCTGGCGAAGCGGAGGTAGGCCACCTGATCCAGTTTCTGCAGCGGCTGCAGGATGGCCAGCCCCACTTCATGAGCCTGGATTTCGGCGACACCGGAGGCCCGGATGGTCTCTTCAACCTCCTGTGCCAGCAGCGCCAGGTCGTCCTCGCTGACCGGCCGGCCCTGGCAGGCCTTGCGGGCACCGTTGATGACCTTGCTGCGGCTGAAGGGTTCTGCCACGCCGGAACGCTTGATCACGCTGAGGCTGGTGGTTTCCACCGTGCTGAAACGGCGCCCGCATTCGGGGCACTGGCGGCGCCTCCGGATGGCGGAACCATCGTCAGCGAGGCGGCTGTCTACGACCCGCGAGTCGGCGTTCCGGCAGTACGGACAGTACATTCCTCGGTCCTTTCACGCACAAGCGGTGAGGGCTTGGCACCCCGTTGTAGGAAGTCTCCTGCGGGAGCTTACCCGGCGAACCGGATACTGACGGCATCACCGTGTGCGGGCAGGTCCTCGGCGCGTGAGAGCGCCACGACATGCGCGCTGACCTCGTTCAGGGCATCCCGGCTGTAGTCGATGACCTGGATCGCCCGCATGAACGTCGTGACGTTGAGCCCGGACGAGAACGCGGCGGTGCCTGCGGTGGGCAGCACGTGGTTTGAACCAGAGCAGTAGTCACCCAGGCTGACCGGGCTGTAGCTGCCCACGAAGATGGCGCCGGCGCTCGTGATCCGGCCGGCCACCGCCCTGGCGTCGGCGGTCTGGACTTCCAGGTGCTCTGCGCCGTAGGCGTTGCAGACCGCAATACCCTGCTCCAGTCCATCAACCAGGACGACGGCGGACTGGGCGCCGGAGAGCGCGGTGCGGACCCGCTCTGAGTGCTTGGTGGAGGCGACCTGGTCTTCCAGTGCAGCACGGACGGACCCGGCAAGCTCTTCGGAATCCGTCACGAGGACGGACGCGGCGTTAGGGTCGTGCTCCGCCTGGCTGATCAGGTCCGCGGCCACCAGCCCGGGATCGGCAGTCCCGTCGGCAAGAACGGCAATCTCGGTGGGGCCGGCTTCGGCGTCAATGCCGACGACGCCCTTGACCAGCCGCTTGGCCGTCGCCACGAAGACGTTGCCCGGGCCGGTGACGACGTCCACCGGTTCCAGTGCGGGACCGGCATCGCCGGCGGGAATGCCGTAGGCAAACGCGGCGATCGCCTGGGCACCGCCAACGGCGTACACCTCTTCGATCCCCAGCAGTTCGGCAGCAGCAAGGATCGTGGGGTGCGGCAGGCCGCCGAATTCTTTCTGCGGCGGCGAGGCCAGGGCCAGGGAAGCAACCCCGGCAGCCTGCGCCGGCACCACATTCATGACCACGGAGGACGGATAGACGGCCAGTCCGCCCGGAACGTAGAGTCCCACCCGGTTGACCGGAACCCAGCGGTGGGTGACCTTCGCGCCGTCGGCAATATCGACTTCCACGTCGGCCGGGCGGTGCGCTTCGGCAAAGATGCGGGCACGGCGGATCGACTCTTCGAGGCCGGCGCGTACGGCCGGGTCGAGTTCCTCCAATGCCGTGCGGAGGGCCTCGCGGGGAACCAGCGGATGGGCGAGCTCAACGCCGTCGAACTTTGCCGCCAGTTCCGAGAGCGCGGCGAACCCGCGGGCGCGCACATCGCTGATGATCGCGGCGACCGCATCCGACGCGACGTCGGTTGTGGTCTCGGCACGCGGCATGACCGCTTTCAGTTCTGCGGCAGAGAGCTGCCTTCCGCGAAGGTCCAGCGTGCGGAGGGCAGGAAACAGCAGGTCAGGACGAACATCAGGAGTGGAAGAAGTCACGGGTCCATTCTACCTAGGCATCGAGGCATGCGGGGCCCAGGAGCACCTTCAAGTCACCAAAGAGCGACGGCGTCGGGTTCACCCGCATGTCCACGCCCAGTTTCATGACCTCCACGGTGCGGCTGCCGTTGAGCCGGATCTGGACCTCCGAGGTTCCTGGGTGGGTGCGAAGCACGTCGCGGAGCTGCGTCACCACGGTTTCGGTCGCCTTGTAGGTCGCCATCGAAATAACGACTGGACCCGAATGCCCCTCACTGAGGTCCGGGACCGTCAGTTCCTGCGCGTTCAAGGTGACGGCGCCGTCGTCGCGCCGCTGCAGCCGGCCGCGGACAACGACGATCAGGTCCTCGGCAAGGACAGCGGCGATCGGCCCGTAGACCTGGCCAAAGAACATGACCTCCATGGACCCGGCCAGGTCCTCGATCTCGCAGCGCGCGTACGCGTTGCCGCTGTTTTTGGCGATGCGGCGCTGCAGGGACGTGATCATTCCCGCGATGGTGACGATGGAACCGTCCGCCGGACCTTCCTCGCTGACGATCGAGGTGATCGAGGAGTCGGCGTGCTGGCTGAGTATGCCTTCCAGGCCCTGCAGCGGATGGTCGGAGACGTAGAGTCCCAGCATGTCCCGCTCAAAGGAGAGCTTGTCCTTCTTCTCCCATTCGGGCAGGTCGGGAATGTCGATGCTGATGGACGCCTCGGGCTCCGCTTCACCGATGCCGGCAAACAGGTCGAACTGCCCCACTGCTTCGTTGCGTTTGAGCACGACGACAGAATCGATGGCCTCTTCATGGATCATGGCCAGCGGACGGCGGGCATGACCCATGGAGTCGAACGCGCCGGCCTTGATCAGGGACTCGATGGTCCGCTTGTTGCAGACCACGGCAGGGACCTTCATGAGGAAGTCCTTGAAGTTGGTGAAGGCTCCCTTTTCCTCGCGGGCGCCCACCATGGCCTGGACAACGTTGGTGCCGACGTTGCGGATGGCGCCCATGCCGAAGCGGATGTCCTTGCCCACCGGGGTGAAGTTCACGGAGGATTCGTTGACGTCCGGCGGCAGCACCGTGATGCCCATCTTGCGGCACTCGTTCAGGTACATGGCCAGCTTGTCCTTGTCATCCCCCACCGAGGTGAGAAGGGCAGCCATGTATTCGGCCGGGTACTTGGCCTTGAGGTAGGCGGTCCAGTAGGACACCACGCCGTAGGCCGCGGAGTGGGCCTTGTTGAAGGCGTAGTCGGAGAACGGCAGCAGGATGTCCCAGAGCGCCTTGATGGCCGCTTCCGAGTAGCCCCGGTCCACCATGCCCTGGTGGAAGCCGGCGTACTGCTTGTCCAGCTCGGACTTCTTCTTCTTGCCCATGGCGCGGCGGAGGATATCTGCCTGGCCGAGGCTGAACCCTGCCACCTTCTGGGCGATAGCCATAACCTGCTCCTGATAGACAATCAGGCCGTAGGTGGTGTTCAGGATTTCCGCGAGCGGTTCCTCGAGCTCCGGGTGGATCGGGGTGATTTCCTGCTGGCCGGTCTTGCGCAGGGCGTAGTTCGTGTGCGAGTTCGCGCCCATGGGCCCCGGGCGGTACAGGGCGATGACGGCCGAGATGTCTTCGAAGTTGTCCGGGCGCATGCTCTTGAGCAGTGACCGCATGGGACCGCCGTCGAGCTGGAACACACCGAGCGTGTCACCGCTGGCCAGGAGGTCGTAGGCTTCCTTCAAATCCAGCGGAAGGTCTTCCAGGACCAGGTCCTCGCCGCGGTTGTTCTTGATGTTCTCCACCGCGTCGGAGACGATCGTCAGGTTCCGCAGGCCGAGGAAGTCCATCTTGATCAGCCCCAGGCCTTCGCAGGTGGGGTAATCGAACTGCGTAATGACCTGCCCGTCCTGTTCGCGCCTCATGATCGGGATGATGTCGATCAGGGGGTCTGAGGACATGATGACGCCGGCGGCGTGCACGCCCCACTGGCGCTTCAGGCCTTCAAGCCCCAGGGCGGTCTCGAACACGCGCTGGGAATCGGGGTCGGTGCGCAGCAGTTCGCGCAGTTCCTCGGCCTCGCCGTAGCGCTTGGCTTCCTTGTTGTGCACGTCGGCCAGGGACAGGCCCTTGCCCATGACATCCGGCGGCATGGCCTTGGTCAGGCGTTCTCCGACCGAGAAGGGGTAACCCATCACGCGGGAGGAATCCTTCAGGGCCTGCTTGGCCTTGATGGTGCCGTACGTGACGATCATGGCTACGCGCTCGTCGCCGTACTTCTCCGTGACGTAATGGATCACTTCGGAGCGGCGCCGGTCATCGAAGTCGACGTCGAAGTCGGGCATGGACACACGGTCCGGGTTCAGGAACCGTTCGAAAATCAGGCCGTGCTGCAGCGGGTCCAGATCGGTGATCCCCATGGCGTAGGCGGCCATGGAGCCTGCGCCGGAACCACGGCCCGGGCCAACCCGGATGCCGTTCTTCTTCGCCCAGTTGATGAAGTCGGCCACCACCAGGAAGTATCCCGGAAAGCCCATCTGGGCGATGATGCCGACCTCATAGTCGGCACGCTTGCGCACGTCGTCCGAGATGCCGCCCGGGTAGCGCTTCTGCAGCCCCTTCTCGACTTCCTTGACGAACCAGGATTCCTCGTTTTCGCCCTCCGGGGTGGGGAACCGCGGCATGTAGTTGGCTTTGGTGTTGAACTCGACGTCACAACGCTCGGCGATGAGCAGCGTGTTGTCGCAGGCGTCCGGGTGGTCGCGGAAGATTGAGCGCATCTCGTCCGGGGATTTGAGGTAGAACTCATCGGCGTCGAACTTGAACCGCTTGGGATCTGCCAAGGAGGAACCGGACTGCACGCAGAGCAGCGCCGCGTGCGCGGAGGCGTCTTCGGCGTGGGTGTAGTGGAGGTCGTTCGTGGCTACCAGCGGGAGGCCCAGCTCCTTGGCAAGCTTGATCAGGTCAGCCTGGATATTGCGCTCAATATCCAGCCCGTGGTCCATCAGCTCACAGAAGAAGTTGTCCTTGCCGAAGATGTCCCGGAAATCGGACGCCGCCTGGACAGCTTCCTTGTAGAGGCCCAGCCGAAGCTTCGTCTGAACTTCCCCGGACGGGCAGCCGGTCGTGGCGATCAGGCCCTTGCCGTAGGTCTGCAGCAGGTCCCGGTCCATCCGCGGTTTGTAGAGGTAGCCCTCCAGGGAGGCCAGGGAGGACATTCGGAACAGGTTGTGCATGCCCTCGGTAGTCTCGGCCCACATCGTCATGTGCGTGTAGGCGCCGGCGCCGGAGACATCGTTCCGCCCGCCGTCGCCCCACTTCACACGGGTCTTGTCCTGGCGCGCCGTCCCCGGCGTCAGGTAGGCCTCGACGCCGATGATCGGCTTGATCCCGGAGTTGCGTGCCTTGTTCCAAAAGTCGAAGGCCCCGAAGACGAACCCGTGGTCCGTCGTGGCCAGGGCATTCATGCCCAGTTCGTCGGCATGGCTGAAGAGGTCGGTCAGCCTGGCGGCACCGTCCAGCATCGAATACTCGGTGTGGTTGTGAAGATGGACAAACGATTTGGACGAACTAGTTGCTGAAGCCACCTAACCATTCTAGGGGCGCGCAGCGCCCGTCTAGACGTCCCCGCGTTCCAGCGCGTCGAGCGCGTACTGCAGGTCCTGGGGGTAGGCAGATTCATACTCGACCCAGTTCCCGGTTCCGGGATGAGTGAAGCCCAGCTTCCGGGCATGCAGCCACTGCCTGGTCAGGCCCAGTTCCGCGGCAAGACGGGGATCTGCGCCGTACGTGAGGTCGCCGGCGCACGGGTGGCGGAGGGCGGAAAAGTGCACACGGATCTGGTGTGTCCGCCCGGTTTCGAGGTGTACTTCCACCAGTGATGCGCGGCCGAAGGCCTCAAGGACCTTGTAATGAGTGACCGAGTCCCGCCCCCCGTCGATGACGGCAAAGCGCCAGTCGTGTCCGGGATGGCGGCCGATGGGAGCGTCGATGGTTCCTTCAAGCGGATCAGGCAGCCCCTGCACCAGGGCGTGGTATTCCTTCTCCACCGTGCGGTCCCGGAAGGCCTGCTTCAGCACGTTATACGCGTGTTCGGTCTTGGCCACCACCATCACGCCGGAGGTTCCGACGTCGAGGCGGTGCACAATTCCCTGCCGCTCCCCCGCACCGGAGGTGGAGATGCGGTAGCCGGCGGCGGCGAGGCCGCCCACGACGGTGGGGCCAACCCATCCAGGAGACGGGTGGGCCGCAACCCCCACGGGCTTGTCGATGACGACGAAGTGCTCATCGTCACCAAGGATTTTCAGGTCATCGATGGGTTCGACGACGACGGCCAGCGGGTCCGGCAGCTCCGGCACGTCGGCGGCCACGACGTCGCCGGCCCGCAGGCGGTCCGACTTGGCCACAGGTTTGCCCGCGCGGGTCAGCCACCCCTCCGCGCACCAGCTGGCGGCAGTGGAACGGGAGATATCGAGCAGCGTGCCCAGCACGGCGTCGGCCCTGCCGCCGTCATGCTCCTCGCCGATGGTGAACGCGGCGTGGATCTCAGGCATCTGCAGCGTCCTTGCTGCTGGTGGCCCGGGTGCCGTCCATATTGATTCCGCGCAGCGTCAGCAGGCAGACCAGGATGACGCCCGAAACCACACAAGAGTCGGCAATGTTGAAGATGGCAAAGTTGGGGAGGGCAATAAAGTCGACGACGTGCCCCTGGCCGAACGACGGCTCGCGGAAGAGCCTGTCCGTCAGGTTGCCCAGAGCCCCGCCCAGCACGAGCCCCAGGGCGATGGACCAGCCCAGGGACCGCAGCCGGAACATGAGGTAGATGAGGAATCCGGAGACCACCACCATGATGATGGTGAAGACCCAGGTGTAATCCGTCCCGATGGAGAACGCCGCTCCGGGGTTGCGGATGAAGTGCCAGCGCAGCACCGAGCCCAGCACGTCGGTGACCTGGCCTTCGGTCATGGTGGAGACGACCCAGATCTTCGTGAGCTGGTCCAGCACCCACGCAGCCAGGGCGCAGCAGGCCATGATCAGGGCGTAGCGGGTCAGGGCAGCCTTGGGGCGCACGGGAGGCTGGGGCTGCTCGGCAGGTGCGTTCGGGGAGTCAGTCATGATGCTTTCATTTTCGGGACCTGGGCGGCCCGGGACAGGGCCAAAACGCCACGGGCCCGCCGGCCGGGCCGGCCCGGCCACCGGCCCGTGGTTCTGTAACCAGTCTAATCCTGATTTATATCCGTCCAGACGGATATGGGCGTTCGCTTACGCGTCAGCCGTCTCCGAGGCTACGGAACCGCGGGAATCGAGGTCGCGCAGCTGGCCTTCGATGTAGGCCTTCAGGCGGGTGCGGTAGTCACGCTCGAAGCCGCGCAGCTGCTCGACCTTGCGCTCCAGGAGTGCCTTCTGCTGTTCCAGGGAGCTGAGGATCTTGCGGCTCTTCTCCTGTGCCTCCGTGACCAGGCCGCTGGCTTCGATCTGCGCCTCGGCAATGATCTTGTCGCGCTGCTCAACGCCTGCGCTGACATAGTCGTCGTGCATCTTCTGGGCCATTGCCAGGATGCCCGCCGCGGACTCAGCCGGATTGGCGGCGGAAGAAGGTGCCTCCTGGGCACGCGGTGCTTCGGCCTTGGGAGCCTCGACCTTGGGCTCCGGCTTAGGCTCGGGCTTCTTCTCTTCCTTGACCGGCTGGGAAACCTGTTCGGTCTTCGAAGCCGCGGACACCGGTGCAGGGACCTGGTTGCCTGCGGGGGCACCTGCCACTGCTTCGGCGAGCTGCCGGCGCAGGTCTTCGTTCTCGGCGTTCAGGCGGCGGAGTTCCACAACGATTTCGTCGAGGAAGTCATCCACTTCATCCTGGTCGTAGCCTTCACGGAACTTAGTCGGCTGGAACCGCTTGTTGACAACATCTTCTGGCGTCAGAGCCATCTGGTCACCTCATACTGGTTATCAGGCTCCACCTGCTGTCTGGCAGGGTGAGCCTAGTTACAGAACTCGAACATAAAATCAGGGATCAAATCAATATAATTTTCACATTATATCTTTTGCGTTCCCGTTACGAACCGGGTCTCCGGGCCGCAGGTACTACGTGCCGGCGGCAGCCACGATCTGCATGGCGATGCCTACGACGATGAAAAGCACCAGGAACGCAAGGTCCAGGGATACCCCGCCCAGACGCAGCGGAGGAATGATCCGCCGCAGGGCCCGAACGGGTGGGTCAGTGGCACCGTAGACGGCCGTGGCCAGGACCAGGGCAGGTCCCTTGGGACGCCACTGACGGGCGAACATCTGGACCGCGTCGTACACGATGCGCAGTATCAGTGCGAGCTGGAAAAGCATCAGCACCAGATACAGCAGGGCAAAAATAATACTCACGCGTGTTTTCGTTTCCGCCGTAGGTTCAGGACTGCCCGCACGGTCCCCGGGACAGGGACGGCGGTTAGCTCTGGTTGAAGAAGGTGGACTGGGACTCGCTGACCTTCTTGTCGTCTCCCAGCACCTCGACGTAGGACGGCGAGAGCAGGAAGACCTTGTTGGTCACCCTTTCGATCGTACCGCGCAAACCGAAGACGAGTCCCGCAGAGAAGTCTACGAGGCGCTTCGCGTCGGACTCTCCCATGTCGGTGACGTTCATGATCACCGGGATTCCATCACGGAAGCTCTCGCCGATGATCTTGGCGTCATTGTAGGAACGGGGATGGACGGTAGTGATCTGCCGCAAGCCTGCCACGTCTTCCTTTGCCGATGAGGGGGCACGCTTGATGGGTGTCACGGGAGCACGGTATTCCTCTACCGCGGTGGAACGGACCGGCTGCGACTGGGCGGCCGGCTCGCGGTCGCTCCGCTCGTTCTCCGGCGCGTACTCTTCATCCCTGGCAGGGTTCTCGCGCACGGGCTTCTGCTCGTCCTCGTACAGCTCATCGCCATCGGCGAGCCCAAGGTAGATCATCGTCCTGCGCATTGCGCCAGCCATGGTTGCTCCTTCAGTCCTTCAGCGTCCCGCGTTATCCAGTGTTGGCATTGAGTTGCCCCTGCCAGTGTCGCCGGTCCCGCATGCTGGAACCTGCCATGTTTGACGCTACCGCACGGCAGGGCGGGGACCGAGAACATCTGAACCAATCCGCAGGTGTGTCGCGCCGTGCTGCACTGCCGCTTCAAGGTCCTGGCTCATGCCTGCGGAGATTGCGTCCGCGCCGGGATAGCGCGAGACCAGCAGCCGGGACAGCTCCTGCAGGCGGGCGAAGGCGGCCCCGGGGTCTTCTCCCAGGGGTGCGACCGCCATGACCCCGGCCAGCCGCAGCTCACGATGCTGCGCGACTGCGTCTGCCAGGGCAAGCAGTTCCGCCGGTTTTGCCCCTCCCCTGCCCGGCGCGGCGTCAGCTTCGGAGCGGAGATCGAGCTGCACAAAGCATTCCAGCGGGCCGCGCCCTGGCCCTCCGGCTTCCGCCCGGCGCAGGTTTTCCCCCGCCATTGCCTTGGCCAGGGCTGATACGAGTCCCGGACGGTCCACTGAATGCACGGCGTGGGCATACCTGGCCACTGACTTGGCCTTGTTGGTCTGCAGCTGTCCGATGAAGTGCCAGTTCAGGCCGGCGCACGCGCACTCGGCCGCCTTGGCCTCCGCCTCCTGCGCCTTGTTCTCCCCGACGTCCCGGACGCCAAGGTCCCAGAGCGCCGCAACGTCTGAGGCGGGGAAGTATTTGGTGACCACAATCAGCTGGGGAGCCGGCCGCCCGGCCGATGCGGCGGCGTCGGAAATCCGGGCTTTCACGGCGGTGAGGCGCTGCTCCAGCTCGAGGGCCCGGTCGGGGGATGTACTGCTCATGACTTCCTTGTGTTGCGGAGAAAGGGACTTACCAGATGACGCCGGCAAAGCGGCCCGTAGGCGCATCCCTGCGGTGGGAGAAGAGATCCTTCTCCTCCATGGTGCATCCGGCCACCCGCTCGGTGTCCACTGAGAGGCCGGCCAGCTGTGCCGCCGCGGCCGCCGGCAGGTCCAGCGCCGGGGTTCCCCAGCTGGTGCGGGAGACTGCGCCGGGCAGGTGGGCTGCCTCGGCAAGCATGGAGGCCGGAACTTCGTAGCACCGGCCGCACACGCCTGGACCAATCCAGGCCGAGATATCAACGGCTCCGGCTTCCCGCAGGGCGTGGACCGTATTGAGGAGGATCCCGTCCAGCAAACCGCGGCGCCCTGCGTGTGCAGCGGCCGTAACCAGCTTCCCGCCGGGGGCGGAGCCGGCGAAAAGTACGGGCAGGCAGTCGGCAACCATCACGGCCAGGGGCGTGGACCCGTCTGCGCTCAGCAGCGCATCCGCTGTGGGGACTCGGTCCGGCGCCGCGGGATCCGGAACACTGGCCACGGTCGCCGAGTGCACCTGCTTCATGAACTGCAGGCCGGCCGGACGGACACCCATGTGTTCCTCCAGGGCCCGCCGGCGGGCCAGCACCGCCACCGGATCGTCGCCAACGTGAAGCGCGAGGTTGCCTGCCGCCGTGTCAGTGAAGGCTACCCGCAGCCCGCCGGGGCCGCGCCCTTCCCACCAAAACACCGCTCAGCCAACCCCGCGCCGGTACCGCTGGAAGTCTTACTTCAGGAAATCCGGAACATCCAGGTCATCCTGGCGTCCGGCACTGAGGTCGGGCTCCACGACGGCAGGAAGGTCGATGTCGAACCCTGCGTCCGCCGGGACGTCGGAGGCCTGCGGGCGCTGGGCCCAGGCCGAGTTTCCGACACCGGCGGCAACTGCAGCGGCGGGGGCGGAGGGCTGTTCGGCCGGCTTGGCCGACACCGGCTGCGACGTGACGTCCACCTGGTCGAACCCTGCTGCAATGACGGTGACGCGGGCCTCGTCACCCAGCGCATCATCAATGACGGCACCGAAGATGATGTTGGCCTCGGGGTGGGCCACTTCCTGCACGAGGCGGGCAGCCTCGTTGATCTCGAACAATCCCAGGTCCGAACCGCCCTGAATGGACAGCAGCACGCCGTGGGCGCCGTCGATCGAGGCTTCCAGCAGCGGAGAGGCGATAGCCAGCTCGGCTGCCTTGACGGCCCGGTCTTCGCCGCGGGCGGAGCCGATGCCCATGAGCGCCGAGCCTGCACCCTGCATGACGGACTTCACGTCGGCGAAGTCGAGGTTGATCAGGCCCGGGGTGGTGATCAGGTCGGTGATGCCCTGCACACCCGAGAGGAGCACCTGGTCGGCGGATCGGAAGGCGTCCAGCATGGAGACGTTGCGGTCACTGATGGAGAGCAGGCGGTCGTTCGGGATGACGATCAGCGTGTCGACTTCATCGCGCAGCGTATCGATGCCGGACTCAGCCTGGTTGGACCGGCGACGGCCCTCGAAGGTGAACGGACGGGTGACAACACCGATAGTCAGGGCGCCGAGGGAACGTGCAATGCGGGCTACCACGGGAGCGCCGCCGGTGCCTGTACCGCCGCCCTCACCTGCGGTCACGAAGACCATGTCCGCACCGCGGAGCACCTCTTCGATTTCCTCGGCGTGGTCCTCGGCAGCCTTGCGGCCAACCTCGGGATCAGCACCGGCACCCAGGCCGCGGGTCAGTTCCCGGCCGACGTCGAGCTTCACATCGGCGTCGCTCATCAGGAGCGCCTGGGCGTCCGTGTTGATGGCGATGAACTCGACTCCGCGGAGTCCAACGTCGATCATTCGGTTGACGGCATTCACGCCGCCGCCGCCGATGCCGACGACCTTGATGACGGCCAAGTAATTCTGCGGTGCTGCCACGTCCTGTGTCCCTTGTTCGAAATCTGTGCAACTGATCCAAGCGGCCGGGACTTCCCCGGCCAAACCTTCAACCGAACAACCTTAACCCTCGAGTTGAGGGTTATAGTTATGTCAAGTAATGCTCTACTCCCGACGCTATGGGGCGGCGGTAGCTTCCGCAATTACCGTCCCGCGCGTGTCGGTGAGAATCTTGCTGTGAATTGTCCGAGAGCGTCATCGTGTGACCGGACGGTTGGGTGTACTGACGTCGAACACCGTGACCGGCGGATCCGCGGGCGGTATCAGCAGCAGGGCTTCCAGTGCCCTGGCTTTGGCCACACTGGCTTCGGCGCTCCCCCAGAATACCGTCTGGCCGTTCGCGAGCTTCAGTTCAACGGAATCCACGGTTTCCGCCGACGCATGGTCAAGCAGGGCCAGCACGTTGGGCGGCAGGGCAGCCAGTACTGCGGCCACCGTGGGAAAGACGTCGCTGTTCACTGCCTCGGTGCCGCCGTCGATCAGGGGCAGCGCCACGGCTCCGCGCTCCCCTACGGCAGCCAGCTGCCGGCCGGATTCGTCGATGAGCAGGAACTCGCGCCCACTCTGCAGGACGGCGACGGGCGTCCGTTCCCTGACGGTCACCAGAAGGTCCGACGGCGGCACCGCCGCGACCTCCACGCTTTCCACCTCGGGACGGTCGGCAAGGAGCTCTGCGGCATCGGCGTCGGAGATCAGGGTCAGCGGTTTGCCCATCAGTGGCGAGAGCGCCCTTTGGGCTTCTTCTGAGCTGAGCAGTGAGTTTCCCTCCACCTGGAGGTTCTTCAGGGCAAGGGCCGGCGAGAAGAACAGCACGGCGAACAGTGCTCCCAGCAGGACGACGGCGGTTGCGGCACCGGCGAGCACATAGCGCCGCCTGCGGCGGGCAGGGGGCTCGGGGAACGCGAGGATGCTTGCATCTGTGTCTGGAATCCTTGCAGCGGAGATGCTGTCCGCGGAAGAAGAACCGGCACGGTGCTTTTCGCTGCGCGCAGTGCTCTCCGGTGTGCTGTCCCACGTCCCCGGGGCCTCCCGGGTCGCGGAGATCACGGAATCGCTGGTAGGAGCTCCGGCCGGCCAGGTCTCCGGACGCAGCTCGTGGACCCTCGCACCTTCAGCTGGAAGCACCTGCACCTTGGCAGAATTCGCCGCGGAGGTCCCGGCCGCCTTGGGCGTCCGTTCGCGGGAGCCGTCCGCTCCGGACTGAGCAGCACCGGATGAACCGGAAGCGGCCTCGGCAGCGCCTGCACCGTCGGCTGACCCGGCCACGGACCGGCGTGTCCGGCCGGCCGCAGGGGTCGGTTGCCGCGGCTTCCTACCCGGCATCCGGACCGCTCTCCGGGCCGCCGGCAGCAGGACCCGTTCCTGCCGCCGCCAGCGCCTCGACGATGACGGGTCCGTACTGGGTGACGTCACCGGCACCAACCGTGAGGATGATGTCGCCTTCCGCGGCGCGGGCGGCGATGCTCCGGACAGCGGCCAGGGCGTCCGGTGCCGCCATTCCGGGAACCCGGAGCCTCTCGGTGATCAGTTCGCTGGTCACGCCTGGAATGGGGTCTTCCCGGGCGGGGTAGATGTCCAGGACGGTGACGGAGTCCGCCCGGTCCAGTGCGGAGGCAAACTCGGCCGCGAAATTCCTGGTGCGGCTGAACAGATGCGGCTGGAAGAGGACGTGGACCGCATGTTCCCCGGCCACGGCGCGTGCTGCCTGGAGGGCGGCGGCCACCTCGGTCGGATGATGTGCGTAATCGTCAAAGACACGGACGCCGCGCGCAGAGCCCTTGGCTTCAAAGCGGCGGGCAGCGCCGGAAAACGTGGCCAGGCCCTGCACGGCGGTCTCCGGCGGGACACCCAGTTCCACCGCAACGGCAAACGCCGCAGCGGCGTTCAGTATGTTGTGCCGCCCGGGCACCTGCAGCCGGAGGACCTGTTCCTGGTCGCGGCAGTCATGGCGGAAATGCAGCACGCTGGTGGTGCTGCGGCCCTCAGCCTGCGTGTTTGAAATACGGACATCGGCATCCGCTGCGTAACCGTAGGTGCGTGCCCGCGCCGGGGAGCTGCGCTGCAGCAGGTCCCTCGCGCCCTGGTCGTCGGCGCAGGCCACCAGGAGCCCCTGGTCCGGGAGCAGGTCCACAAAGCTGTCGAAGCTGGCAAAGACAGCCTCGGCCGTGCCGTAGTGGTCCAGGTGGTCGGCTTCGACGTTCGTCACCACGCTGATCCGCGGCGAGTAGTTCAGGAAGGACCCGTCCGACTCGTCAGCCTCCGCAACGAAGACGCTCCCGGAGCCGGCTTCGGCGTTGACGCCAAGGGCAGCGACGTCCCCGCCGATCGCGAAGGAAGGATCCAGGCCCGCCTCGCGCAGGGCCACGGTAATCATCGCCGTCGTCGTGGTCTTGCCGTGCGTTCCCGCCACCGCCACGAGGTCCTGGCCGCCCATCGCTGCGGCCAGGGCCACGGAACGGTGGATGATCCTCAGGCCGGCGGATTCCGCGGCCGCGAGTTCGGGGTTGTCGGGGCGGATCGCCGTGGAGATGACCACGGTGTCCACGTCCTGCACGTTGGCGGCGTCGTGCCCCACGGAGACCCTGGCACCCAGGGCTTCGAGTGCGCGGAGTCCGGCCGAGTCACGGGCATCGGAGCCGGAGACCCGGACACCCCGGCCAATCATCACCCGCGCAACCGCTGACATGCCCGCGCCGCCGAGTCCAATGAAGTGGACCCTGCCAAGGGCCGTGAGTTCTGTGCTCATGCTTCGTTCCGTTCCGCTGCCTCAAGGATCAGGGCGGCCATTTGTGCGTCTGCGTCCCGGATCCCCCGGGCCGCCGAGGCTTCAGCCATCTGCTGCAGTGCCGAGGTGTCCTGCAGCAGCGGAACAACGTTTCCGGCAATCCATTCGGGGGTGAAGAGGGAATCCCGCACCAGCAGCGCTCCCCCGGCCTGGACCAGGCCCGCTGCATTGAGCGCCTGTTCGCCGTTGCCGTGCGGCAGCGGCACCAGCACGGCCGGAAGCCCCACGGCCGCAATCTCGCTGACTGTCCCGGCACCGGAACGCGCCAGCAGCAGGTCCGCCGCCGCATACGCCTGTTCCATGCCGTCCACATACTCCACCTGGCGGTAGAGCGGAGCGGTCAGCGACTTGCCTTCAGCGTCAGCGGCGGCCTTGCCCCTTCCGGTCACGTGCAGCGTCTGGATACCGGCTGCGGCGAGGACAGGCAGGGCCGCCGTCACTGCGGCATTGATGCTGGCGGCACCGGAGGAGCCTCCTGTGACGACGAGGGTGGGCAGGTCCTGCTCCAGGCCCAGGGCCGCACGGGCGGAAGACCGGGAAGCTGCGCGGTCCAGCTGGGAGATTTCCCGGCGCATCGGCATGCCGACCCAGCGGGCTCCGGGGAGCTTGGTCTCTTCGAAGGCAACGCCCACCACTGCGGCGTTCCGGGCACCAACACGGTTCGCCAGGCCGGGCCGTGCGTTCGCTTCGTGCACAACGATCGGAGTCTTGCGTTTCCGTGCGGCCAGGTACACCGGTGTGGAGACGTATCCGCCAACGCCCACGACGACGTCGGCCTCCGCCTCGTCCAGGATGTCGCCCGCCTGCCGTACGGCGCGTGCCAGCCGTGCCGGAAGCCTCGCCAAGTCACCGCTGGGCCTGCGCGGCATGGGTACCCGGTCGATCACCGCGAGGTCATAACCGGCCGCCGGCACCAGGCGTGTCTCCATGCCGGCGGAGGTTCCCACGACTTTGATGCGGGCATCGGGACGTTCCCGCCGAACGGCGTCGGCGATCGCCAGCAGCGGGCTGATGTGCCCGGCCGTGCCGCCTCCGGCGAGGACTGCGGAAAGTGGGGACTGCGTCATGTAGCTGCGGGTTCGCTTTCAGGGATGGTGCGGGCAAAGGACAAGAGGACGCCGACGGCGGCCAGCGTGAACGTCAGGGAGGATCCGCCGTAGGAAATGAAGGGAAGCGGCACCCCGATCACCGGAAGCAGGCCGGTGACCATGGCGATGTTCACGGCAGCCTGGCCGATGATCCACACCAGGATGCAGCCGCAGACTATTCGGATGAACGGCTGGGTATGGCGCATGGTGACGCGCACGGTGGCCACTGCAAGGATACCGAAAAGAACGAGCACCACCAGCGTGCCGAGCAGCCCGAACTCCTCGCCGATGATGGCGAAGATGAAGTCGTTGTGGGCCTCGGGAATCCAGTTCCATTTCTGCCGGCTCTGGCCGATGCCCAGCCCCAGCCAGCCACCGGATGCAAGGGCATACATGCCGGCGTTGGCCTGGTCGCAGAGCCCGCCGGAGCAGTCCAGCTGCAGCCACGCGCTGATGCGGCTGGTGCGGTTGCCGCTGAACGCGGACATCACGGCTGCCAGCATGCCGGCGGCGGCACCAATCAGGAACAGGATCTTCAGGCGGACGCCGGCAAAGAAGAGGGCCGCGAGCATGATCAGGCCCATGATGATCACGGTACCGAGGTCGTGCCCCAGCAACACCAGGACGATCAGGATTCCGGCTCCGGGCACTGCCGGGACCAGCGCGTGGAGGGGCCTGGCAATGAGGCCCTTCTTGCGGGCGAGGACCATCGCCAGCCACATGGCCATGGCAAGCTTCGCGGCTTCCGACGGCTGACCGGTGACCGGGCCGAAGGTCAGCCAGTTCTTGTTGCCGTTCACTTCCTCACCGATGATCAGCACCAGCACCAGCAGGAATACGGCCAGGATCAGTGCCGGCCACGCCATGACGCGGTAAAAACGCGGTCCGAACTTTGAGAAAAGGATCATGGCGAAGACACCGAGGGCCGCGAAGCCCAGCTGCTTGGCGAACAGGTCGAAAGTGGTTGCGACGTTCGCTCCGGATCCTGCCGCATTCGCTATGGCTTCCACCGAAGAGGCAGAAAGGACCATCATCAGTCCGATGACGGTGAGCCCCAGGGTTGAGCCGAGGATCATGTAATAGCTGGATCCGGTCGCTTGGGAACCGCTGCCCTCGAGCAGGACCATGAAGGCTTCCCAGCGTTCCCGAAGCCTCAGGCCGCCCGGGGAGGATTTCCCCGGCTTCTGCCCGGCGGGAGACGCCTTTGGTGCTGCCTGTCCCCCGCTGCGCGCTCCAGGCGTCCCGGCCGCGGCTCTCTGGGCGCCTGCTCCCGCCGGGCGCTTCCGCGCTGTCGGCTTTCGCGCCTTGCCCGTGGGCGTGGTCACCATCTACGGCTCCTCGGTGGTCTGCGCCTGCCCTTCCACGTATCCGCGGACAGCTTCGATAAATGCCTCGCCCCGGTGGGCGTAGGAGCGGAACTGGTCCATTGACGCCGACGCCGGCGCCATCAGGACGGTGTCCCCGGGCTCCGCCGCAGCCGCCGCGGCCGTGACGGCTTGCACCATGACCGCTTCGCCCGTGGACGGGAATTCCCCTCCAGTGTCCGCCGCCGCTGCCTCGATTACCGGGACATCCGGGGCGTGTCGGGCCAATGCGCCGCGCAGCTCGCTGGAATCGGTTCCGATGAGTACGACGGCGCGCAGCCGCCGCGCGTGGGCCTGCACCAGATCGTCATAGGTGACTCCCTTGGACAGTCCGCCGGCAATCCAGACCACGGACGGGAAGGCAGCCAGCGAAGCTGCTGCCGCATGCGGGTTCGTGGCCTTGGAATCGTTGACCCAGAGGATGTCGTTCAGCTTGGCGACGGGCTCGATCCGGTGCCCGCCCGGAGCATAGTTGCGCAGACCGTCCCGCACGGCGACGGGCTCCACGCCGAAGGCACGCACCAGTGCCGCTGCCGCGAGGGCGTTGGCGGCCAGGTGCCGCGGTGCGCGGTCGCCCAGGTCATCGAGGGAGGCCAGCTCGGCGGCGGAGTCGCGGCGCTGTTCGATGAACGCGCGGTCCACGAGCAGACCTTCGACGATGCCGACCATGCTGATGGCCGGCATGCCGGTGGTGAAGCCAATGGCACGGCAGCCTTCCACCACCTCCGCTTCCTCGACCATGTGTTCGGTCTCGGCCTGTTCGGCGTTGTAGATGCAGGCTACCTGCGTGTTCTCGTAGACTTTGGCCTTGGCAGCGCGGTACCCGTCATAGCCGCCATGCCAGTCCACGTGGTCCTCGGCGATGTTCAGGCACACACTGGCCAGGGGTGACATGGTGTGGGTCCAGTGCAGCTGGAAGCTGGAGAGTTCGACGGCGATGACGTCCCAACCCTGCGGGTCACGGATCGCATCCAGGATCGGCGTCCCGACGTTGCCGGCGGCTATCGCCCGGAGACCGGCAGCCAGGAGCATGCTTTCGGTCATGGACACTGTGGTCGTTTTCCCGTTGGTCCCGGTGATGGCCAGCCAGGGTGCGGTGGGCCGGCCTTCGCGGATCCGGACCCGCCAGGCCAGTTCGACGTCGCCCCAGATGGGGATGCCCGCTGCGGCGGCCTGCGCCAGGACGGGATGCTCCGGGCTGAACCCGGGTGACGTCACCACGAGTTCGGCCTGCTCGCCGTCAACCAGAGGCAGTGCGGCAGCCGCGTCGGCGCCCAGGAGGACCGAGGCTGCCCCGACGATTCTCAGGGTATCGGCCTTGCCGCGGGTCTCTTCCGAATCCTGGCCGTCCACCACGACTACCCGGGCACCGAGCTCGATGAGGGTGTCGGCAGCGGAGAACCCGGAAAGTCCGATTCCGGTGACGACCACGCGGAGGCCGCGCCAGTCCGAGTCCCACGTGGTCAGGGACGCCAGCCGCGGGGTGTCAGTGTAGGTACCGCTCATTGTCCGGCCACCCAATCGGCGTAGAAGAGTCCAAGGGCAAGGGCAACGCAGAGCCCGCCGATGATCCAGAACCGGACCACCACGGTCACCTCAGCCCAGCCCTTGAGTTCGAAGTGGTGCTGGAGCGGTGCCATCTTGAACACCCGCTTGCCGCCGCTGAGCTTGAAGTATCCGACCTGGATGATGACTGAGGCGGAGATGATGACGAACAGGCCCGCCAGGATCACCAGCAGCAGTTCGGTCCGGGAGAGGATGGCGAAGGCTGCGATGGCGCCGCCCAGGGCCAGGGACCCGGTGTCGCCCATGAAGATCTTCGCCGGAGAGGTGTTCCACCAGAGGAACCCGATGAGGGCTCCGACCAGGGCACCGGCCAGGAGCGCCAGATCCAGCGGGTCACGGACCTCATAGCAGACACCGCTGTCAGCCGCGGCGCCAAAGCAGCTCTGGTTGGACTGCCAGATGCCAATGAGGAAGTAGGCACCGAACACCAGCACCGAGGCACCGGCAGCAAGCCCGTCCAGCCCGTCCGCCAGGTTCACGCCGTTGGTGGCACCGGTGATGATCACGCTGGACCAGAGGACAAAGAGGATCGCGCCGATGACCGTTCCGGCGAAAGCCAGGTCCAGCGCAGTGTCCCGGACAAAGGAAATGTTCGTCGACGCCGGGGTGAGGCCGCCCTCATCGGGGAACTGCAGTGCCAGGACGGCGAAGACCACGCCCACCAGTCCCTGCAGCGTGATCTTGGCTTTGGCGTTCAGGCCCAGGGAACGCTGGCGGGAAATCTTGGTGTAGTCGTCAATGAAGCCGACCAGGCCCATTCCCACCATCAGGAAGAGCACCAGCAGGCCGGACGCCGACGGGCCGAAACCTGTGGGGTTGATGGCATTGCTGATGAGATGGGTGATGAAGTAGGAGGCCACGACCGAGGCAACGATCACCGCACCGCCCATGGTGGGCGTACCGCGCTTGGTGTGGTGCGACGTCGGGCCGTCGTCACGGACGAATTGTCCATAGCCCTTGCGGACGAGGAAACGGATGAAAAGCGGGGTTCCGGCAAAAGCCAGGACAAGCCCCAGGGATGACCCGATCAGGAGGGAAATCACTTGCCCTCACCCCGCGTTGCGTTCTCGGCGGACGGCTCCGTGGCGGCAGCAGCTTCGAGTGGGGTTTTCAAGGCAATCCGATCTCCGAGGAACCGCAGTCCGGCTCCGTTGGAAGACTTAAAGAGGACGACGTCGCCTGGTTGGAGCGACGCTTCGAGAATGGCCTGCGCTTCTTCGGGAGTCTGGACGAACTGCGATTCGTCGCCCCACGACCCCTCCATGACGGCGCCGGTGTGCAGGGCACGGGCACCGGTTCCAACAACGATCAGTTTGGAGATGTTCAGGCGGACGACGTAGCGGCCGATCGCGTCGTGTTCGGTCACCGAGTCGGCACCAAGTTCGAGCATTTCACCGAGGACAGCCCAGGTGCGGTGTCCCTGGCCCAGTTCGGCCAGCGTGCGCAGTGCCGCGCGCATGGACTCCGGGTTGGCGTTGTAGGCGTCGTTGATCACCGTGACGCCGTCGGGCCGGTCAGTGCGTTCCATCCGCCAGCGGCTGGCAGCCTTTTGCCCGGACAGCCCGGCGGCAATCTCCGCCGGCGCGATCCCGGCGGCAAAAGCAGCGCCGGCAGCGGCAAGCAGGTTGGCCGTGTGGTGCGCACCGATCAGGCCTGATTCAACCCGGTGTTCCTCACCGTTCGGAAAGCGCAGGGTGAAGACCGGGCGGCCCTGTGAATCGGTTTCAGCGTCTACCGCACGCAGTTCCCTGTGGCCCCCGGGAAGCGTGTCGGTGGAAGAAGTGAAGAGCAGGACGTCGGCTGTCGTGCGCTGATCCATGGCAGCAACGCGGATGTCGTCGCCGTTGAGCACGACTGTTCCGCCGGGAGGCACAGCCTCTGCCAGTTCACCCTTGGCGCGGGCGATGTTCTCCACCCCGCCGAACTCGCCGGCGTGGGCACTGCCCACGCAGAGCACGACGCCGATGTCCGGGCGGACCATATCCGCCAGGTAGGTGATGTGCCCGACGCCGGTGGCGCCCATCTCCACAACGAGGTAGCGAGTACCGTACCCGGCCGAGAAAATGGTCAGCGGAACGCCGACCTCGCCGTTGTAGGATCCCACGGGAGCCACGGTCTCGCCGTGTGCCGAGAGCAGGCCGGCGAGCAGGTCCTTTGTGGTGGTCTTGCCGGCCGAGCCGGTGACGCCGATGACCGTGAGCGGTCCGTCGGCGCGCAGCCGCCGGACGATTTCGGCGGCAAGGGCGCCCATGGCGAGCACTGCATCGGGTACGACGACGGCGGGATAGACAGTGCCGCCGTCGTCAGTCACCGGACGTTCCGTCAGTGCCAGCGAGGCGCCGGACTCAAACGCCCGGCCCACAAACAGGTGTCCGTCGGAGAACTCTCCGGGCTTGGCAATGAACAGCGATCCGGATGCCGCTTCGCGGGAGTCCGTCGTGGCTGATGTCACTGGAATGGAAGGGTCGGCCGCTGCGGCTCCCACCAGCTCACCGCCCGTGATTGCCGCAATTTCGGCTGCATTAAGTTCAATCATGACGAATTAGGACTCTACCCCGTCCCCGGAAAGCACCGTGAATCCGGCAGTTTCCAGTGCAGTGCGCAGTTCCACCCTGTCATCCAGGGCCAGGTTGACTCCCTTGACTTCCTGCCAGACCTCGTGGCCGCGGCCAGCCACCAGGACGGTGTCTTCCGGGCGGGCAAGCTCCACGGCGCGGGCAATGGCAGCTGCACGCGGTGCCACTTCCAGCACTTCACACCCGTTCAGGCCGGTCTGCGCTGCACCGCGCGCACCGCGCAGGACGTCTGCCCGAATAGCAGCTTCATCCTCGTCGTGGGGGTCGTCATCCGTGACTATCACCACGTCGGCCAGGCGGGCGGCTATGGCACCCATCAGGGGGCGTTTGGTCTGGTCGCGTTCGCCGGTGGCACCAAAGACCACGATCACGCGCCCCTGGGGGCGCCGCACGGACTCCAGGGTGCGCGAGAGCGCGTCAGGGTTGTGCGCGAAGTCCACAATGGCTGCCGGGGCTTCGCTGATGAGCTGCATGCGCCCGGGAACTTCAACGGTGAACGGATCATGCTCATCCAGCACACGCTGCATCGTCTCGGCCGGGATTCCGGTCTGGAGGACCATGGTCAGCGCCAGCGCGGCGTTGGAAACGTTAAAGGCACCGGGCAGCCCGGTCCGGACCCGCAGCGGCTTGCCCTCTGCCGGCACCAGGTCGAAGGCATGTCCCAGGCCCTGGCGGGTTATCCCGCGAACCTGCCAGTCGGCGCTGCCGGTTTCGCCGGTGGTCAGCAGGGTCACGGCCCGCTCCCCCGCGGCGGCCGCCATCTGGCGGCCCCAGCCGTCGTCGACAGTGACCACGGCTCGCCGGCACCGGTCGGCATGGAAGAGGGCGGCTTTGGCGTCGAAGTAGTCCTCCATGGACCCGTGAAGGTCCAGATGGTCCTGGGTGAGGTTGGTGAAGCCGGCGACGTCGAAAACCACGCCGTCCACCCTGCGGTAGGAAATGGCGTGGGAGGAGACCTCCATGGCGGCCGCATCCAGCTTCCGCTCACGCATCAGGGCCAGCAGGCCATGGACCTGCGGGGACTCCGGCGTAGTCAGGACGCTGGGGATGGCTTCGCCTCCGGCCAGGATCTCGATGGTTCCGATCAGGCCGGTTGTCTGGCCGAGTGCCTTCAGCAGCGAGTTAATGAAGTAGGTGGTAGTGGTCTTGCCGTTGGTTCCGGTGACACCGAAGAGCACCGGTGCCGATCCGTCCCGGGGCTGGCTGTTGAACACCGCCGCGGACAGCGGGCCGACCAGCCGCCGGATATCCTCAGCCACGAAGACCGGCAGACCGTGCTCCCCCAGCTGGGACAGCCCGGCGGGGTCCGTCAGGACGGCAGCGGCGCCGGCTTCGGCAGCGTTCGAGGCGAACGCCGCGCCGTGGTGGCGGGCACCGGGCAGGGCGAGGTAGAGGTCCCCCGGGGCAACCTCGCGGGAATTGATGCTGATCCCGGTGACCTTGGTGCCCCAGGCCTCAGTGCCCGTTCCGGGCGCAGCCGTGATGGCCGGCGCACCCGGGGGAAGCGCTGCCGCGGCATCGCCCAGGGTGACCGGGCTGACCCGCTCAGGGCGCATGCCGTTTCCGGCGCGCTGAATTTTGCTTTGTGGCACTGCACTGCTCCAGCTTTTAGTACTCGATGGGGTAGATATCCGGCTCCCCGGTGGAGGGAGCGACGTTGTTGGTTGTCAGGACCTGTTCCATGACCTTCTGGAAAGTCTTGCCGGGTTCAATGTAGAAAAGGTCGCCCTTGGGCCGCTGCAGGGTTACCACCGCGACGTACTTCGGGTCATCCATTGGTGCAATTCCAGCATAGGAGACCGTGTAGCCGTCGTAACCTCCGTTGGGCCCGGGAGCCTCTGCCGTTCCGGTCTTGGCACCCACCCGGTACTTCTCCAGCGCGCCGGAGGCACCGGAGCCTTCCACCGTGACGGTCTCCAGCATGCGCTGGACCTCGGCGGCAGTCTTCTTGGAGACCACGCGGGTTCCGGTGCCTCGTTCCACAGGATGTTCCACGCCGTCGGCGTCGATCCGCGAATCCACCAAACGCGGCGGCAGCCGGACGCCGTCGTTGGCAATGGTCTGGTAGACCATTGCCGTGTGCAGCGCCGTCTGGGTCAGGCCCTGCCCAAACAGGACGGTGTACTGCTGGCGGGTGTCCCAGTTCTCCGGCTCCGGCAGCAGGCCCGGCGTCTCGCCGTTGAGCCCGGTATTCAGCGCGGTGCCGATCCCGAACTTGCGCAGCCAGTCATAACGCTGCTGCGGTGTGAGCTGCTGCCCGACCATGACGGTTCCCGTGTTCATGGACTTCGCCAGAACGCCGGCGGCAGTCATCTGCAGCGTTCCGTGGTCGAAGGCATCTTTGAAGGTCTGGCCGTCGATCGTGTACGTGGAGTCGATCCTGAACTGCGAGGTGGGGGTGATAAGGCCCTCTTCGATGGCAGCTGCCATCGTGATGACCTTGGTCGTGGAACCCGGTTCGAAGAAGTCCGTCACGGACCGGGCCTTGCGGGACTCGGCCTCCGTGGCGCCCGGGTTGTTCGGATCGACGGTGGTGGATTCGGCCATGGCGATCACATTGCCGGTCTCGACTTCCACCACGACGACGTTGCCCCAGTCCGCGTTGTAGTCCCTGACCTGGGCGGCAATGGCCTGCTGGGAGAACCACTGCAGGTCCTGGTCGATGGTGAGCTTGATCGACTCGCCGTCCTGGACAGGTTCGTCCTCATGGGTTGCGTAGGGAATCCTGATGCCGTCGCCGCCGATTTCATAGGTCTTGCTCCCGGCTTTGCCTGCCAGGATCTCGTCCTGGGTGAGCTCCAGCCCCTCCTGGGGGCCTTCCGTGCCGAGGAAGCCCACGATCGATCCTGCGACAGCACCGGAGGGGTAAGTCCTCAGGGTGGTCCGGTCAGCGTAGACACCCGGGAACTTGACCGCGAGTACTTTGTCCCGCACTTCGGGGGTCACGGTCTTGGCAACGAAGTTGAATCCCTTCTCGCCCAGGATCGAACCCCGCAGGGTAGCTGCGTCCTGGCCGAGGATGGCGGAGAGTTCGCGGAACGCTTCGTCGAAGGTGACGTCCTCCCATTCCCCTTCAGGGGTCCGGCGCTGGTACTCCTCCTCGTCGTAGGCAAGGGAAAGCCGCTGGTCCACCACTATGTCGAAGCGCTCGACGCTGCGTGCCAGGTAATTGCCGTTCGCGTCGAGGATCCCGCCGCGAAGGGCCGGAACGCCGACGGTTACCAGGCGGTTGGCGACGGCAGCGTCGGCCATTCCCCCGGGATCCACGGCCTGGACCTGGAAGAGGCGGACGCCGAGGACCAGGAGCAGAGACAGCGCGATAATCATGCCGGCACGGAGCCGCCGGCTGACGAGGGACACCCTGTGGTCCTCCGGGGCCGGAGTCTTTGCTTTTGCCACAACGTTTCCTCGTAGGTGGTAATCGGTCTACTGGCCGCTTCTCTGGCTTGGCGCCGGTATGGTGCCGCCGTTCAGGTCTTCTTCCACGGGCGCCGGAGCCGTGACCGCTTCCTCGGCGGTCTCAGCTGCGGCAGGGGCACTGTCCGCTTTCTCCTCGGCCGCCCGGACATTCTCTGCCGGTTCGGCCGCAGCAGGCTGGGCCGGTGCCACCGGCTGGGTCAGCACCTGCGGCAGGCCCAGCAGCGACTCGGGCTTGGCGCCGTCCTTCGCAGGTTCAGGTTTTCCGGTCACTGCCAGCGTCTGCAGGTCGATCGTACCGAACGAGGGGGAAACGACCATGCCGAGATCCGACGCGGCGGCCGCCAGCACCTGGGGTGCCATGTGGTTCTCGACCTGCTGGGTCAGTGCCTCGTTCTTCTGCAGGAGTTCGGTGCGCTGGTTCTGCAGCTGCACCAGCTGGTACTGGCCGCTGGAAACGGAAATGTTCAGCACCAGCACGGCCGCCAGGCCCACGGCCAGCGCGGCAAAGCACAGCGCAGCTACCGGAATGCGCCGGCGGCGGGCTGCGGCCGGCACCAGTGCCAGCGGAGTGCGGCGGCGGGGAGCGGGGGCTTCCGGACGCGGAGCCTCCCCCTGGAGATTCCGTGCCAGGTTGCCCTGGACCGCCTGCAGCGGCATGGCCGGGCGGCGCCGGCCTGTGCGTTCGGTCATGACCGTGCCCCATCCATGGTTGCGCGAATCCGTTCAACTGCCCGCAGCTTGGCTGAAGCCGCACGCGGGTTTTCAGCGATTTCCTGCTCGGTGGGAACTTCTGTCCCCTTGGTCAGCCGTTTCAGCTGGGCCTTGTGCTCTTCAAGCTCGACGGGGAATCCCTTGGGGGCTGAGGACCGTGAGCCTGCCGCGAAGATGTCTTTGACAATCCGGTCCTCCAGCGAGTGGTAGGACATCACGACGATGCGCCCGCCAACGCCCAGGACGGACAACGCAGACGGGATGGCGCGTTCAAGCACGTCAAGTTCCTCGTTGACCTCGATGCGCAGCGCCTGGAAAGTGCGCTTGGCAGGATGCCCGCCGGTGCGCGCTGCCGCAGCGGGGACGACGGAGCGGATCGCCTCGACCAGTTCTCCGGTCGTGGCGAACGGCTGCTTGGTCCGCGCTGCAACGATGGCCGACGCGATGCGTCCCGCAAACTTTTCCTCGCCCCAGCGGCGGATGATCGAGACCAGTTCCGCCTCGCTGTAAGTATTGACGATCTCCGCAGCAGTGCGGCCGCGGCTGGTGTCCATCCGCATGTCCAGCGGCGCGTCATAGGAATAGGCAAATCCGCGGTCGCGCTCGTCAAGCTGCATGGAAGAGACGCCGAGGTCAAACAGCGCGCCGTCGATTGAAGCGAAGCCGAGGTCCTCGACAACATCGGCAACTTCGTCATAGACCGCGTGGACCAGGTCAGTGCGGTCCTCGTAGGCGGCAAGCCGCTCCCCTGCCAGGGCAAGGGCCTGCTGGTCGCGGTCAATGCCGATGACATGGAGCGCGGGGAAGCGTTCCAGCATGGACTCGGTGTGTCCGCCCATACCCAAGGTGGCATCCACGACGACGGCGGTGCGGCCCGCGGCTTCCGCCGCTTCGATGGCGGGAGCCAGGAGGTTAATGCAGCGGTCACGCAGGACCGGGATATGCCGGTCTTCTGTGGGTCGTTCTTCAGTCATGTGGTCTCTCCTTCCGCTGCTGGCAGGATGCGGCGGGTTCTTGGACCAGATCCCCATCCGCGCCTCACGTTGTCAGCCTGGCTCCGGGGAAGGTGAGCCAGGAGGACTTCGCGGGGCGGCTGGAGGTCTCGTTCAAGATCCCGCCGGCTTCCCGGTGTGTCTTCCTTGGTGCTGCTGTACTTATTTTCCTGCTTGCAACGGTTAGAGGATTCCGGGGAACGCGTCTTCATCCGTTTCCGAGAATGCGTTTTCCTTCTCCTCCAGGTACTCCTGCCATGCCGCGGCGTCCCAGATCTCGGCCCGGGTGCCAGCGCCAATGACGGCGAGTTCACGACCGAGCCCGGCATAGGAGCGCAGAGCCGGCGGAATGGTGACCCGTCCCTGCTTATCCGGAACTTCATCTGAGGCTCCAGACAGGAAGACGCGAATGTAGTCACGGGCCTGGCGTGAAGACAGGGGTGCCTGCCTCATCTGCTCGTGGACCTTTTCGAACTCTTTCTGGCTGAAGACGTAGATACAGCGTTCCTGGCCCCGCGTCAGAACCAGCCCGTCGGCCAGTTCGTCGCGGAACTTGGCGGGAAGGATAAGCCTGCCCTTCTCGTCCAGGCGCGGTGAATGAGTTCCGAGGAACACCAGCCACCACCTGTCCGATTCGGGAGATTGTCCCCTCCTGCACTGCCCCTACCCTCTTACGCCCCCCACTTTACTCCACTTCCCTCCACAGTCAACGCAATTCGATAACGTTTTTGGGCGCGTCGCGCCCCGTGTTCCCCGCAGGACCGAGGGATGCCGGGCAGGGAGGCCCGGTGGAGGGAATCGGCGGCCAGCCGGACCCAGGACACAAAAAAAGACCCGACTCAGCGGGTCTTTTCCGGTCCCTGGGGAACCGTGGGGAGGAAAGTGGGCCCCTAGGGCTGGTCCCGCTTGCGCTCGTCCCATTTGTTCTCAAGATTGCTCATGAAGCCGCGCGGAGCAGCTTCTCGTTCTTTTCTTCCTGCGGGAACCGGCGTCTCGGCCTTTTTACCCTTGGTGGTCGCGTAGTACATACCGGCACCCATGACGATAAACCCGAGAATGCCGACCAGGATGTTGAACGGACTCTGCAGCGATATCCCGAGGATCAGTACTGCTATTCCCGCGACTGCCACGAGCGCGCCCAGCACGATGCGCCGGGTCGATACTCCACGGCCACCCGATGACGCCATGGAGTTGGCGAATTTCGGGTCTTCGGCGTGTAATTGCTGTTCCAGCTGGTCAAGCAAGCGCTGCTCGTGTTCTGAGAGTGCCATTACTGTCTCCTTGGGATCCAAATGTGCCCTGTAAACCAAGCAACGAACCCGCCGTGGTGGTAGTTCCCGCGGAGGTTTCGACGCTGATCTGCACTTAGGACAAGGATAGGTTGCATTCGGGCCGGGGGAAAGCCGCCCCTACGCATGCTTGTCCCCGGTACGCCTGGTCTCCTGGTTCTCCGGCCGCAGCAGCCGTGCGGGCATGATGCCGCCGGTTCCAAAGCGCCGGTTGATCCTGTCCAGGGCGTCTTCCGCGGAGCGCCAGTTGTCGTCCCTGCCATCCAGGGTCAATTGCTGCGCCGCGCCTTCGGCAGACTCCAGGTGCTCAGCCCTCAACCCCACCAGGCGGACGCTCATGGGACGCCGTCCCAGCCCGGCAAGCAGGCCGCGGACCGCTTCGTAGAGAAGCTGTGCACTGTCAACCGGTTCGGCAAGCGTGCGGGTACGGGTGAGCGTGGAGAAATCCGCGTAGCGCAGCTTCAGCGACACGGAGCGGCACTGCAGGCCGGCACTGCGCATCCGGGTGGCAGTGCGGTGCGCCAGCCTCAGGAGTTCGGTTTCCAGTGCCTCGTCGTCCTCGACGTCGGTCGCGAATGTCTCTTCGGCGCCGATGCTTTTCTCCACGCGGACGGGAGTCACTGCGCGGGGGTCGCGCCCCCAGGACAGCTCATGGACGTGTCGGCCCGTTGCCCCCAGCAAACGCTGGAGGACTGCCGGCGGCGTGTTCGCGACGTCGGCCACGGTCGAAATGCCCACCCGGGCCAGCGCTTCCCGGGTCTTGGCGCCGACTCCCCACAGCGCTGACACGTCGAGGGCATGGAGGAATGAAATGGTCCCGTCCCTCGGAACCAGCAGCAGGCCGTCCGGCTTGGACCGGGTGGAAGCGATCTTGGCAACGAATTTTGTCGAGGCGATCCCTACGCTTGCCGTGATGCCAAGTTCCGTGCGGACTCGTGTCCTGATGAGTTCTCCGATCGTGCGCGGCGGTCCGAGACGCCGCATGGAACCGGCGATGTCCAGGAAGGCCTCGTCGACGCTCAGGGGTTCGACCAGCGGGGTGATGGACTCGAAGATCTCCATCAGCCGCCCGGAAACGCGGCGGTAGACATCCTGGTGCGGCTCGAGGATCTCCGCCTGGGGACACAGGCGGCGGGCCGTGGCCATGGGCATGGCGGACCGCACCCCGTACCGTCTGGCCTCATAGGAAGCCGAGAGCACCACCGACCGTCCGCCGAGACCGCCGACGATGACCGGAACGCCGACGAGGTCCGGGCGCCGGAGCAGCTCGACGGACACGTAGAAGGCATCCATGTCCACGTGCATGATGGTGCAGTCGCGGTGCGCCTCCACTGCTTCCGGCTCTGTTCCCACGTCTTCATCGTAGACACCACAGGCGCCTCCTTGGTGGTCACCTAGACTGGAAACAGGCCCTGACCCTTCGTCGATGCGGATTCTCATGAAGAAACTCCTTGCCCTCGCCTGCAGTGCTGCCGTTGTGGCGGCTGTCGCCGGATGCGGTTCCGGAGACGGAACACCGCCGGGATCCACACCCTCGGCAACGCAGAGCCCAAGCACTTCGTCCTCCCCCGCTGCGCCGGCCACGACGGTGCCACCCACTGCCACACCATCCGAGACTTCAGCCATTGCGGAAGGCTTCCCCGAAGCCCTTCTTCCGCTTTACGCGGGCTCCGAAGCCACGGCGTCGAGCTTTGCCGAAGACAGCGAGCTCCTGACGGCCTCGCTCACGGCGACGTCGACGGCAACCCCGGAGGAGATCATCTCCTTCTACGTTGCCCACTTCGAGGCGAAGGGGTTCACCGCACTCGAAGGCGAGTCCGTGGATTCAACGCCCACCAAGGACCTGGCCCGCACCACCGGAGAAGAAACCGAAACCGTCAATGTGTCCGTCGTGACGCGTGACGGAGAAACCGTCTACACCGTCGGGGCCAACGTGCTTCCCGCCACTGCAGAGTAGGACAGCATCATGAGCCAGGCCCCCGTGAACGCAGCACCGGACGCGGACCCGGCTGCCCGGGAACAGGCAAGCTACCGGGCACGCCTCTCCGCCGACCTGGAGGATTTCCTGGCCCGGCAGCGGGAGGTCCTGCTGGAAGTCTCGGAAGAATCAGTTCCCCTGCTCGGTGCAGTCCATGCCCTGGCCCAGGGCGGCAAGCGGCTCCGGGCACTGCTGAACTACTGGGGGTGGCGGGGCGCCGGAGGCGAAGCACTTGGTCCTGCCCCGGTTCGTGCCGGCGTCGCACTGGAGCTTTTCCAGAGCGCCGCGTTGATCCATGACGACATTATTGACCGATCGGATACCCGCCGCGGGGCACCGAGCGTCCACCGCCATTTCAGCAACCGGCATGCGGAGGCAGCCTGGTTCCTGGACGGGACGCACTTCGGTTCCTCGGCAGCGATCCTTGCCGGGGACCTCTGCCTGTCCCTCAGCGAAGAGGCCTTCACCTCGGTGGGCGCGCGTGCCGGCTATGACACGCGGGCACGGGCGGTGTTCAACCGTATGCGTACCGAAGTCATGGCGGGACAGTACCTGGACATCCTGGAAGAAGTAGTTGGTCCCGGACATGAGCCCGAGCGCGCCGTAGTACGGGCCCGGAATATCCTGCGCTACAAGTCGGCGAAGTACAGCATCGAACACCCGCTGGCCATTGGAGGAGCACTGGCAGGAGCATCCGATGAGCTCTTGGCGTCCTATTCCGATTTCTCGCTTCCCCTGGGAGAAGCCTTCCAGCTGCGCGACGACGTGCTGGGGGTGTTCGGGGATCCGGCACTGACGGGGAAGCCTGCCGGCGATGACCTGCGCGAAGGCAAGCGCACCGTGCTGATCGCTTATGCGCTGAGCTTGGGCTCTCCAGCTGCACGGCAGGAGATCACGGCTGGCCTGGGGCGGCCCGACCTCGATGACGACGCCGTAGCGTCGCTTCGCGGGGTGATTGCGGACAGCGGCGCGCTGGCCACGACGGAGGCGCTGATCGCCGAGCATACCGAGCAGGCCTTCACCACACTGGCCAAACTGGCAGTGGATGAAACGACCCGCTCGGCGCTGGGCTCGCTGGCGCATGCAGCCGTCACCAGGACGGCCTAGGCCAAGCTTCCTGCTACCAGGCCAGTGCCTGGGCGCGGCGCCGGATCTCGGTCTTGCGCCCTTCCTTCAAGGCATCGACCGGCCGGCCCGGCAGGGTTTCGTCCGCCGTAAAGAGCCAGCGGATCATTTCCTCATCCGTAAATCCGGCGTCAGTGAGGACCGAAATCGTCCCCTTGAGGCTCTCAAGGATTGCACCGTCGTTAATAAAAGCGGCAGGCACGCTGCGTATCTTCCGCTCCCCGAGCCTCACGGCCAGGAGCGCGCGTTCTTCCAGCAGGCTGTGCACCTTGCTGATTGTCAGATCCAATTGTTCAGCCACATCGGGCAGGGTCAGCCAGTCGGAAACCAGTTCCTCGAGTTCATTCACGTTCACAACATTGCCACGTATTACACGGGCCAAGCCAGTCGGCAGCGCAGGCAGGGACACCAGCGGCCCCGAAGTTGCTACTAGGTATTGCAGAACGCACATTCTCGTGTAAATTCTCATTGGTCACACTATTCACATGTGCAACACTCGTATCTCTACTTGTTTTTTGTCACACGGATTGCGGTAGAGGCCGCACCGCTTACAGATGAGGAAACAACACGTTATGACCGTGCAGCCCAAACCGCGGGTGCGTTCCGCCGCCGCGGGCATGCCCCGCAAACTGAGCGTCGCTGTCACTACGGCAGCGATTCCTGCCGTCATGATGTCTTCCCTCGCCCTTGCCGAGCCCGCCGATGCAGCACCCCAGGCTCCGGCTAAAGCGCTGTTCCCCCAGATGCCGCTGCAGGCCAAGAAGAACATCACAGCGGGCGTGTCCATTCCCGCAGCCCAGCTTGCCGCCCAGGTCCCCGCCACTGTTGCGGCTGAGTCAGCGGTCCCGGAGAAGCACCGGATCATGCCCGGTGACACTGTCAGTTCCATTGCCGCCCGTTACGGGCTGGATATGAATGAGCTCCTGCGTATCAACAACCTGCAGTTGAGCTCGATCATCTATGCCGGCAAGGAACTGGTCCTCACCGGATCCGCGAAGGCCCCGGAAGCCCCTGCCGCTCCCTCCGCAGCACCTGCTAAGGCCACCGGCACCTACACCGTGGCTGCGGGCGACACACTCAGCGCTATCGCCGCCAAACACGGCGTCTCGCTGGCATCGGTGCTGCAGCAAAACAACCTGGGCATGACCTCGATCATCCACCCGGGACAGGAACTCACCGTCGGTTCCGACTCCGGGGCCCCGGTCACCACGGCCTCGAGCGCGCCCGCAGCACCGGCACCCGCAGATGCTCCGGCCGCTGCCCCTGCAGCCGCCGGAAGCTACACCGTTGTCCCCGGCGACACCCTCGGAGCCATTGCGGCCAAGCACGGTGTGTCACTGAAATCCGTGCTGGAGGCAAACAACCTGAGCATGACCTCCGTCATCCGGCCCGGCCAGAACATCGCCCTCGGTTCCGGATCAGGCGTCACCACCCTGGCCACCCCCGCCGCACCGGCGGAGGCTCCGACCGACCTGGTGCCGAGCACGTTCCTGCACTACACCTACCCGCAGCACGTTGTGGCCAACGCCAACCTCAACAAACAGGCCCTCATCGGCGTTGCTGTGCCCTCCCGCGCCGAGATGCAGCAGATGGTGGCTGATACCGCCCGCGCCATGGGCGTGGATCCGGCCCTGGCCCAGGCCTTCGCCCTGCAGGAGTCAGGATTCGACCAGCGCGCCGTCTCCCCCGCCAACGCCATCGGGACGATGCAGGTCATTCCGTCCTCCGGAGAGTGGGCCTCGGACCTTGTGGGACGGGAGCTGAACCTGCTGGACCCGCAGGACAACGTCACGGCCGGCGTCGCCATCATCCGTGCACTGGTCCGCACCAGCCCCAGCCTTGAGGTCGCGATTGCCTCCTATTACCAGGGCCAGTACTCGGTGACCACCCAGGGCATGTACAACGACACGAAGGCCTACGTGGCTTCCGTGCTGGCGCACCGGGCCACTTTCTAGGCTCCGCTGCTACCGCGGGGGGGGGGGGGGGGGGGGGGGGGGGGGGGGCCCCCCCCCCCCCCCCCCGTTTCCGCTTATAGGATCAAAGGGTGCATGAGCCCGTGAATGACCCACTTCTGGAGACCTTGGTAGACAGCCGCTACCTGGTGCGCTCCCGCATTGCCCGCGGCGGGATGTCCACGGTCTACCTCGCCACTGACACACGCCTGGACCGGGATGTGGCACTGAAGGTCCTCTATCCCCACCTGGCGGCGGACCGCGGATTCCTGGACCGGTTCGAGCGGGAAGCGAAGTCTGCGGCCCGGCTCTCCCACCCTCATGTCGTTGGCGTGCTTGATCAGGGCGTTGAGGGAGCACTTGCCTATCTGGTCATGGAATATGTCCCGGGCCGGACCCTGCGCGATGTGCTGAATGAGCGCACTGTCCTCACGCCGCGGCTGGCGCTGGCCCTGATGGACGCAGTGGTCGATGGATTGGCAGCAGCGCACGACGCCGGCTTGGTACACCGCGACGTCAAGCCTGAAAACGTGCTGCTGGCGGGCAGCGGAGCGATCAAGATCGCCGACTTTGGCCTGGCCCGTGCCGTTACCACGAGCACGAATACCGGAACCCTGGTCGGCACTGTGGCCTATCTGGCGCCGGAGCTCGTCACCGGCGCCGGCGCGGACGCACGCAGCGACATTTACTCGGCCGGCATCATGCTGTACGAAATGCTCACCGGCGTGCAGCCCTTCACCGGTGAGGTCCCCATCCAGGTTGCCTTCGCGCATGTCCACTCCACGGTGCCGGCACCGTCCGGCCTCTGCCCGGGCCTTGCCCAGGACCTCGACGAACTGGTCCAGTGGTGCACGGCCCAGGATCCGGAAGAACGTCCGGTGGACGGCAGCGCCCTGCTCGGGGAACTGCGGCACATCCGCACTTCCCTCACCGACGAGCAGCTCGACTTCCACGCACCCGGGACAACAGCGCCGCAGCTGCCCGGCCAGACCGATTCCACCACCCTGATCCGTCCGCCGTCCGGCGCTACGGAAGTGATCCCCCGCACCGATGCTCCGGGACGGACCGAGCCCAACGCCACTGAAATCCTTCAGCGCGCCGACAACGCCACGACGGTCCTTTCCGGAGTGGGGCGCGAGGACCAGGACGACTACGACGAGGGCGATGATAGAGACGAGGACTTCGTGTCGCCCCGGGCAGGACGGCGGCAGGCGCGCCGGGACTTCAAGGCGCGCCAGAAGCAGTCCAGCAGGCAGGCCCAGAGGCCCGAGGTTTCGCTTCGCTCGGGACGTCCGCGCAGACGCGGAGTCCTGCTGGCGCTCCTGTTGACCCTGCTGGTTGCCGCCGCGGCCTTCGCCGGCTGGTTCTTCGGGGCAGGACCCGGAGCCCTGGTAGCGGTCCCCGATGTTTCCAACACGTCGGTTGAGGCCGCAGGCGCACGCCTTGGGGATGAGGGACTGAGGTACACCACGGACGAGGTGTATGACGAAGTGGTGGCCGCCGGACTGGCCATCGGCACCGAGCCCGGTGCCGCTGAGGAGATTCGCAGGTTTCAGACCGTGACGCTGCTCGTTTCCCGCGGCCCCGAGCTCTTTGCCGTACCCAACGTTCTCCAGCGGACACAGGAAGACGCCGGCCGGGAACTCACGGACGCCGGGCTCACCGCCGGAGCCGTCACGGAGGAGTACAGCGAGGACATCCCCGCCGGGCAGGTCATTGCCCAGGTCCCGGCCGCCGATGCCGAGCTTCGCCGCGGGACCCCGGTGGACCTGACGGTTTCGAAGGGTCCGGCGCCCGTCGACGTTCCGGCGGTGGCAGGACTTTCCCAGGACGAGGCCGTGAAGCGCATCGAAGCCGCCGGCCTGGTGGCCGCCGTTGAGCCGGAGCGGGTCAACAGCCGCGACATCGCCGAAGGCTCCGTGGCCGCCCAGTCTCCCGAGGGGGGATTGCTGGAGCGCGGCGGGACGGTCACACTGACCATTTCGGACGGGCCGCGGATGGTCCAGGTCCCCAGCTACGTGGGGAAACAGGCAGACACTGCGCGCAAGGAGCTGGAAGAACTGGGCTTCGACGTGCAGGTCAACGAAATCCTGGGCGGCTTCTTCGGAACCGTCCGCGCGCAGGACCCCTCAGGCGGGACCGCGCCCGAAGGCGCGGTCATCACCTTGACGGTTGTCTAGCTTTTCTCTGCCAGCGCACCGGCGACCAGGAAGGCCATCTCCAGGGACTGCATGTGGTTCAGCCGCGGGTCGCAGACCGACTCGTAGCCTTCCACGAAAGCCTCCTGGTCCACGGGGTCGGCGCCGCCCAGGCACTCTGCGACGTCGTCGCCGGTCATTTCCACGTGCAGGCCGCCCGGGAAGGTGCCCAGAGAATTGTGCACCTCAAAGAATCCGCGCACCTCGTCCATGACGTCGTCGAAATTCCGGGTCTTGTACCCGTTGGGAGACGTCACCGTGTTTCCATGCATGGGATCGGTGACCCACAGGACCTGCGCTCCGGAGGCCGTGACCTTTTCCACCAAATTCGGCAGCTTCTCGCGGATGTTCTGCGCACCCATCCGCGTGATGAACGTCAGGCGTCCGGGTTCCCGGTGTGGGTCCAGCTTGTCGATAAGCGCCAGGGCATCTTCCGGGGTGGTGTTCGGACCGAGCTTCACACCGATGGGATTGCGGACACGGGAGAGGAAATCAACGTGGGCGGAATCGAGGTTCCGCGTCCGCTCACCGATCCAGAGGAAATGTGCGGAGGTGTCGTAGGGATAACCGGTACGGGAGTCGATGCGGGTCAGTGCACGCTCGTAGTCCAGGAGCAGGGCTTCATGGCTCGCGAAGAACTCCACCCGTTTCAGCGCCTCGAAGTCCGCGCCGCAGACGTCCATGAAACGCACTGCCCGGTCAATGTCACGGGCCAGGGATTCGTAGCGCGAATGGGCAGGGTTCGCAGTGAAGCCGCGGTTCCAGTGATGAACCAGGCGCAGGTCGGCAAAGCCACCCTGCGTGAAGGCCCGGATCAGGTTCAGCGTGGAAGCAGAGGTGTGGTACGCCCGGACCATGCGTGCCGGGTCGTGCCGCCGCGACTCGGGAGTGAATTCGAAGCCGTTGACCATGTCCCCGCGGTAGGCAGGAAGGGTCACGCCGTTGCGGGTTTCCTCGTTCGAGGAGCGGGGCTTGGCAAACTGTCCGGCCATGCGGCCCATTTTGATCACCGGCAGCGACGCACCGTAGGTCAGCACCACGGACATCTGCAGGATCGTGCGCACACGGGCACTGATCTTGTCCGCAGTGGCGGCATCGAACGTCTCGGCGCAGTCCCCGCCCTGCAGCAGGAATGCTTTGCCCTGGGCTGCCTGCGCCAGCCGGTCACGGAGAATGTCCACTTCGCCGGCAAAAACGAGCGGCGGAACCATGGACAGTTCCGCGACGGCGGCCTCGTAACCGGGATCGTCATGCCAGACCGGCTGCTGGGAGACAGGAAGGTCCCGCCAGTCATCGAGTCCAGGGTAGACGGCTGCACCGGAAGAGGGCGGGAAACTGGGATCGAGTTCAGCAGGTTTTTGGCTCACGCTTAAAGCCTACGTCCAGCAGGACCCGGCCCGGCGATCCAATGCGTCCTGTTACGCACTTCACAGCGGCCGCAGGGCCACCGGAGACTAGGCGCTGTGCGGAGTCTCCTGCTGTCCTTCAGCATCCTCCACTGGACCAGCCTGTTCCTGGCCCTTGGCCGGTTTCTTGGGTGCGGCTGTTCCGGGGGCACCGATCACCGTGATTTCGCCCGGTTCCTTGTGTCCGCCGCGGCGGCCGGCGGAAGGCCCGACGCCGGGTTCGGGTGATTCGGAATGCGGGAGCCGGACCGCAGCACTGCGGTTCTCCGCTGCCTTGGAAACCTTGCGCGCCGCGGACATCTTGTCCTTCACGGTGCTGGCATACACGTCGACGTACTCCTGGCCGGAAAGCCGCATCAGTTCATACATGATTTCGTCGGTAACCGAGCGCTGGACGAAGCGGTCGTTTTCCAGGCCGGCATAACGGGAGAAGTCGAGCGGCTCACCGACGATGATCCCAATACGACGAATGTTGGGGATGCGCCGTCCAATGGGCTGGACCTTGTCTGTCCCGATCATGGCTACCGGAATCACGGGAACACCGGTCTGCAGCGCCATCTTGGCCACGCCGGTCTTGCCGCGGTAAAGCCTGCCGTCAGGGCTGCGTGTCCCCTCGGGATAGATCCCCAGCAGGTTCCCTGATTCCAGGACCTTGACGCCTGCCCGCAGCGCCGCTTCAGACGCCGCGCCGCCGGAACGGTCGATAGGCAGCTGGTTGGTCAGGCGGAAGAATGCTGCCGTGAGCTTGCCTTTGAGGCCGCGTCCGGTGAAGTACTCGGACTTGGCCAGGAAGCTGACCGGCCGGGGAACGGCCAGCGGGAGGAAGATCGAATCGGAAAACGAGAGGTGGTTGCTCACGAGGATTGCCGGCCCGGCGGCGGGCACGTTATCCATGCCTTTGACCCACGGCCGGAACAGAAGATTTACCACCGGTCCGATGAAAATCGTCTTCATCACCCAATAGAACACGCGGCCAGCTCTCCCGTCGGACAAACAATGTGAGGAACCTGTTTTGGCTCCCCTAGGTACTACTCTATGCGCCCCGGCGGCAGGGCATAGTTCCTGCCGCGGCGCGGACGGGGACTTTGTTTCCTCCGGGGTGGAAAATCGGCGCCTAAATGCAACCATTGACTCATGACTTTCTCCGCGTCTCCGGCGCCCTTTTCGAGCCCCGGCAGTGGGCCGAACGCCTCCACCGGCGTGTTGCTCAGCCATGGCTTCACCGGGTCGACGGTGAGCCTCCTGGGCTGGGCCCGGTACCTCGCGGACGCCGGCTATGCAGTCAGCCTCCCTTTGCTTCCCGGCCACGGGACTACCTGGCAGGAGCTGGCACGCACGCCCTGGCAGCACTGGTACCAGGGTTATGAAGATGCGTACACCGAACTCGCAGGCCGGACCGAGAGGGTTTTTGCGGCCGGCCTCTCCATGGGCGGGACCTTGGCGCTCCGGCTGGCGGCCAAGCAGCCGGTTGCCGGTGTCGCCGTGGTAAACCCCGGACTTACGGTCGCGGACCCCCGGGCCCGCTATGCGCACCTGCTCAAATACGTGCTGCGCTCAGTGCCCGCGATTGGGAACAGCATCAAGCTGCAGGGGCAGGACGAAGGCGCGTACTCACGGACTCCTGTGGGTGCCGTCGCCGAAGTCCTGAAGCTCTTCAGGGACACCACAAACCTTCTGCCCCTCCTCAGCGTCCCGGTTATCGCTTTCCGTTCCGCCATTGACCCTGTGGTCCCGGAATCGAGCATGGATGTGCTGCGGCAGCTGTGCTCCGAACTGGAAGTCGTACCCCTGCCCAACAGCTATCACGTGGCGACCATGGACCACGACGCCCCGTTGATTTTTTCCCGTTCCCACGAATTCATCCAACATGTGAGTGCAGGTACATCGGCATGAGCGACCGCGAGCCGGACCGCAACGACTCCACGGACGAAGCCGCGTGGCTGGATCTGGTGGCGCGTCTCCAGGAGACTCCCGACTCCGATCCCCGCGGCGGCGGGCAGCCGTTCCGGGACACAGGAACGCCCGCTGCGGGACCGGCTCCGGCGTCCCCGGAGGGCAGCGGAACCGCGGATCCCCGGACGCCCGCCGAGCGCACCCGGGCAATTTTCGAGAACCAGCCGCTGCACAGGGCCCAGCCTGCGGAACCAGGCCCGCGCGACTACTCGCCGGCGGAAGACGATTCGGACGGCCGCTTCATCCCTGAGGAGCCGCCGCCCCTGGGCAGCGGTGAACCGCTGGTCATCCTGGCCTGGCTTGGTGCCGCAGGCGGACCGCTGATGCTCCTGCTGTTCGCCATGTTCTGGCGGAACGCTCCCTTGCCGGTAATCCTGGGAATTGTCACCATCTTCATCGCATCCTCCGGTTATCTCCTGTTCCGCCTGCCGCAGAACCGGGATGAGGACGACGACGGCGCTGCCGTGTAATCGCGGAAGGCGACCTCAGTGCCGGGCAGCAACCCGGGACAGGTCAGCCGCGCCGATCAGGCCGGCGGCAGGGCCCAGGGCCGCCTGCTCAATTCTCGCTTCGGGACGGAACCCCCGGCCCGTAAGGTTGCGTGAATACGCTCGCCGGGCGGGTTCCAGCAGCAGTTCACCGGCGGAACTGAGACCGCCGCCGATAACGAACATTCCGGGGTCCAGGGCGGCAGCAAGGTTGGCCAGGCCAAGTCCGAGCCACTCGCCCACCTCCCCGACAAGCTCGATGGCGGTCCGGTCGCCCTCCAGCGCCAGGCGCGTCACGACTGCCCCGGTGATATCGGGAATGCGGCCTTCGACGCTCCGCAGCAGTTCCTGGGCCACCGGAGAATTGGCGGCAGCGAGTTCCCGGGCCTCCCGGCCCAGTGCATTTCCGGAAGCGTACTGCTCCCAGCAGCCCCTGTTGCCGCACTCGCACCGCTGGCCCTGCGGCATGATGATCTGGTGGCCGAACTCCCCTGCCACACCAAAGCGGCCGCGTTCCAGCCTCCCGTCCATGATCATGGCTCCGCCGATTCCGGTGCCGAGCGTGATGCAGACCAGCCTGCTCTCCCCCACCCCGGCGCCAAAGCGCCACTCGGCCCAGGCCGCGCCGTCGGCGTCGTTGGCCAGATACACCCGCCGCTTCAGCAGCCGCTCCAGGTTCTGCTGCAGGGGTTCGTTGCGCCAGGCCAGGTGCGGACTGAAGAGGACAGTGCTGCCGGCCAGGTCCATCCAGCCTGCTGCGCCGATGCCCACCGACCACACGTGCTTGTCCCGGGAGAGTTCATGGACCAGTTCGACAATGACCTGTTCCACCTCGCGCGGGTCCTGTCCCGGTGTGGAGCGGCGGACCTCGGCCAGCACCCGGCCGCTTGAATCAACCAGTCCGGCCGCGACTTTCGTTCCGCCGATGTCGATCCCGATCGCGAGTCCGCGCCGCCGCATGGGACTGGGGAGCCGGACCGCCCGGCGTGGCCGGAAGGGGTCCCCAGTGCGCCGGGGCCACCGTACTGCGGGGGAAGGAGGGACTGGAGCTGGATTAAGGGGAGGCATCAAAAACCTATTCTAGGCAAAGCGCAACCCTCTGCGGGCCAACCGTTATCTTTTCGCAAGTTACCCTCCAGTACGAAAATGTGATCCAGGTTATAGGGTAGGGATCACATCCCGCCGTCCGAACAGATATCGAAGGAGCTATCGTGCGCGAATACAGCGTTCCCGTCCTGGTGGAATCACCGCCGGAGACGAACACTACGGACCTGCTGCTGGAACAGGCATCCAAGCCGTCCAATCCGGCTCTTTTCGCCGTGCGTTCAACCGGTGACACCTGGCAGAACATCACCGCGACGGAGTTCCTTGCCGATGTCTCCAGGATTGCCAAAGGACTGATTGCTTCCGGTATCGGTGCCGGCGACCGCGTGGGCATCATGGCCCGCACCCGCTATGAGTGGACCCTGGTCGACTTCGCCATCTGGTTTGCCGGAGCCGTTTCCGTTCCCGTCTACGAAACCTCGTCCCCCGCGCAGGTCGCCTGGATCCTCGGCGATTCGGAGGCTGTTGGCGTAGTCGTGGAAGCTGCCCGCCATGAAAACGTCGTGCGCCAGGCTGCAGCCGACGAAGACCTCTCCGGCGTCAAGAATGTCTGGCAGATGGACGGCGGCGGACTGGACACGCTCCGGGAAGCCGGTAAGGACGTCACCGACGAGGAACTCGAAGCGCGCCGTTCCAAGGCCGGCCTCGAAGACACCGCCACGATCATCTACACTTCCGGCACCACGGGCAAGCCGAAGGGCTGCGAACTCACGCACAGCAACTTCGTCGAGCTCTCCCGGAACTCCACCATGGCACTGCCGGAGGTCGCCAAAGAAGGCGCCCAGACCATTATGTTCCTGCCGCTGGCCCACGTCTTCGCCCGGTTCATTTCGGTGCTGGCCGTGGCCGCCGGCTCCACCGTGGCCCACACCGCGGACGTCAAGAACCTGCTTCCGGATCTGCAGAGCTACAAGCCGACCTTCCTGCTGGTAGTTCCGCGCGTCTTCGAAAAGGTGTACAACTCCTCCATGCTGAAGGCCGAAGACGGCGGCAAGGGCAAGATCTTCCATGCCGGCGCCAAGACTGCCATTGAGTGGTCCAAGGCCGCTGAAACCGGCAAGATCCCGCTCGGACTCAAGCTGCGGCACGCGCTCTTCGACAAGCTGCTCTACACCAAGATCCGGACCGCGATGGGCGGACGGGTGAAGTACGCCATTTCCGGCGGCGCACCCCTGGGTGACCGGCTTGGCCACTTCTTCCACGGCATCGGCGTCGTAGTCCTGGAAGGCTACGGCCTGACCGAAACCACTGCCCCCATCAGCGTGAACACCCCGAAACTGATCAAGATCGGCACCGTTGGCGCACCGCTTCCGGGCAACTCGGTCAAGATTGCCGACGACGGCGAAATCCTCACCAAGGGCGTTTCCGTGATGAAGGGTTACTTCAAGCGGCCGGACCTGACGGAGGACAACTTCATTGACGGCTGGTTCCGCACCGGTGACATTGGCCAGCTCGATTCTGACGGGTACCTGAGGATCACGGGCCGCAAGAAGGAAATCATCGTGACCGCCGGCGGCAAGAACGTTATCCCCGCCATGCTCGAAGACTCGATCCGCGCCGACGCCATCGTTTCCCAGTGCGTTGTTGTCGGCGACCAGCGGCCGTTCATCTCCGCCCTGATCACCATCGACGAGGAAGCCCTTCCGGGCTGGCTGGAACGGCACGGCATGCCGGCCGACACGACGGTGGCTGACGCCGCCCAGTCGCAGAAACTGCAGGACGAACTGCAGGCACTGGTGGACCGGGCCAATAAGGCCGTTTCACAGGCCGAGGCAATCAAGGTGTTCCGCGTGGTGACCACCGACTTCACCGAAGCCAGCGGACACCTCACTCCCTCCTTGAAAATCAAGCGGGCCCAGGTCCTCAAGGACTACTCCGACGTGGTCGAAGACATCTATTCCGGCCAGCGCGTCTAGCGGCACACGGATAAACCACAGCGGGAGCCCGGCCATGTGCCGGGCTCCCGCTGCATGTTCCCGGACTCTGCCGCTACGCCCGAAGCGCCGTGTCCTGCGGATCGGTGCCCAGCGACAGCAGCGCGTTTTCGACTACCTCGGTCAGGGCCGGATGGATCCAGTACTGTCCGCGGGCCATGGTGTACGCGTCCAGGTCGAAGGCCATGGCCTGGACCAGGGGCTGGAGGAGCATGGAGGCTTCATGTCCCATGATGTGGGCGCCCAGCAGGCGGCCGGAGGTGCGGTCCGCCAGCAGCTTCACAAATCCCGTGCTGTCTTCCATGGCCCAGCCGTACGCCGTCGAACCGTATTCCTGGACTGCCATCACCAGGTCCATCCCGTTCTCCAAGGCGTACTCCCTGGCCTGCGCTTCGGTGAGGCCCACCGAAGCGATCTGGGGATGGCTGAAGACGGCGGCGGGGACAAAGCGGTGCGACGCTGCCTGCAGGTCATCCGGGTGCAGCAGGTTGTGCGTCACGGTGCGGGCTTCGAGGTTGGCGACGTGTTTGAGCTGGTGCTCACTGCTGACATCACCCAGCGCCCAGACCCCGGGCACCGGGTTGCCCTCGCTCAGGACCCGCTGGTACTCATCCACGGCGAGGCGGCGGTCCGGTTCCAGGTCGAAACCTGCGGCTGCCGTGTCCAGGCGGTCGGTGTTGGGGACGCGTCCGGTGGCCACCAGGACCAAGTCGACGTCGAGCGGTGAAGCGCCGGCGGGTCCGGACAGCATGGCCCGCACCGAGCCGTCAGGGTTTTCCGCCAGGGACTGGACTGTGGTGTTCAGCCGGAGATCCCACTGGGCAGCGGCGGCCTCGGTGAAACGCTCGGAAACGGTTTCATCCTGGGCGCGCAGCAGGGCGCCGGAGCGGACGGCCATGGTCACGCTGGAGCCGAAAGCAGAAAAGACGAAGCCAAACTCGGCTGCAATGTAGCCGCCGCCCAGGATGAGGACCCGTTCGGGCAGTTCTTCAACACGCATCACGGTGTCGGAGGTATGTACCTGCGGCAGGTCAATCCCGGGGATGTCCGGCAGGACCGGACGCGATCCGGCGGCGATGACGATCTGGTCCGCTGTGATCTCGGCTCCGGACGCTGTCTCCAGGCTGTGCGTTCCCGTAAACCGGACGAACTCGCTGTACAGGGTGACGTTCTCCAGCTCCTCGTCCCGGTAGCGTCTTCCACCCTCGGAGATCGAGTCGATCCGGCTGAAAATCCGGTCCCGGATCTCGCGCCACCGGACGCCTTCGATCCGCGCATCCACGCCGAGCCGGGCCGCTTCCGCGGCCTGTGCTGCCAGCTGCGCCGGATACACGAACATTTTCGTGGGGATGCAGCCCACGTTCAGGCACGTGCCTCCAAAGGTCCCGCCGTCAATGACGGCTACCTTCCGGTCATCCCATGCGGGAGTGATAAGGGAGTTGCCGGAGCCGGAGCCGATGATGGCGAGGTCGTAATGAGTCACCTCTCCAGTCTATCGGCGCCGGCTCCGGCCTCCTTCGCGGCCGGACGCTAGCTGGGTTCGATCACTACCAGCAGGTCCCCGCCGTCGACCTGCTGAACTCCGCTGACCGCCAGGCGCCTCACCTTCCCGGTGACCGGCGCGGTAATGGAAGCTTCCATCTTCATCGCTTCAATCGTGGCAACGGTCTCCCCTGCCGCTACGTCAGCGCCTTCTTCGACAGTCACCGTCACAGCACCGGCGAACGGTGCCGCTACCTGTCCCGGCTCCGCGGGATCCGCCCGCTCTGCCACCTTGGTGTCCGTGGTGACGTTGCGGTCACGCACGACGACCGGGCGCATCTGCCCGTTCAAGGTCGCCATGACCGTGCGCATGCCCTTGTCATCAGGTTCGGACACGGCTTCAAGCGTTGCGATCAGGCGCACACCCTTCTCCAGCTCCACGACGTGCTCCACTCCGGGGCGGAGGCCATACAGGTAGTCCCGGGTATCCAGCACCGAGAGGTCCCCGAAGGTCTCCCGCGTTGTGGCGAATTCGCGGGCAGGACCGGCAAAGAGCAGCCGGTTGAGGGTGGCCCGGCGCGTCGCGGAATCACCGGCCAGTCCCTCCTCGTCGACCTCGGTGAGCTCCACGTGGCGGGGCTTCGGTGTGCGGCCCTGCAGCGCCTTGGTGCGGAAGGGTTCCGGCCAGCCTCCGGGCGGATCGCCCAGTTCCCCGCTCAGGAAGCCGATCACCGAATCCGGAATGTCGTAGTTCTGCGGGTTCTCCTCGAAGTCTTCGGGAGAGACGTTCCCGCCCACCAGCTGCAGGGCGAGGTCCCCGACCACCTTGGACGAGGGAGTCACCTTGACCAGGCGGCCCAGGATCCGGTCCGCGGCCGTGTACATGTCCTCAATCGCTTCGAACCGCTGGCCCAGGCCGAGCGCAATTGCCTGCTGGCGGAGGTTTGAGAGCTGGCCGCCGGGGATTTCGTGCCGGTAGACACGGCCCGTAGGACCAGCCAGCCCGGATTCGAACGGTGCGTACACCCGCCGCACCGCTTCCCAGTACGGCTCCAGGGAACTGACAGCCTTCAGGCTGAGGCCGGTGTCCCTCTCGGTGTGGGCAAGGGCTGCCACAAGCGACGACGCCGACGGCTGGCTGGTGGTGCCGGCAAGCGTGGCACTGGCGACGTCCACGGCATCGACTCCGGCTTCGGCTGCGGCTAGCAGCGTGGCCAGCTGGCCGCCTGCGGTGTCATGGGTGTGCAGGTGGACGGGCAGGTCGAAGCGTTCCCGCAGGGCGGCAACCAGCTTGGCGGCGGCCGCCGGACGCAGCAGCCCGGCCATGTCCTTGATCGCCAGGATGTGGGCTCCGGCGTCGACGATCTTCTGGGCCAGATCCAGGTAATAGTCCAGGGTGTAGAGCTTTTCCTCCGGATCCATCATGTCCGCGGTGTAGCAGAGGGCGACCTCGGCGACGGCAGTTCCGGTACGCCGCACGGCCTCAATGGCGGGCGCCATCTGCTCGACGTCGTTCAGCGCGTCGAAGATGCGGAAAATGTCGACGCCGGCAGCAGCTGCTTCCTCGACGAAGGCATCGGTGACTTCCGTGGGGTAGGGCGTATAGCCCACCGTATTCCGGCCGCGGAGCAGCATCTGGATGCAGATGTTCGGAAGGGCCTGGCGCAGCGCGTCCAGCCGCTCCCAGGGGTCTTCGCCCAGGAAGCGGAGCGCGACGTCGTAGGTAGCTCCGCCCCAGGCTTCCACGGACAGCAGTTCCGGCGTCAGGGCAGCCACGGCGGGTGCCGCGCCCACCAGGTCACGGGTGCGGACGCGGGTGGCGAGCAGGGACTGGTGGGCGTCGCGGAAGGTTGTATCCGTTACCGCGAGGGCCCTCTGCGCACGCAGTTCCGCGGCGAACCGCTCGGGGCCCAGCTCCTGCAGCCGTTGCCTCGAGCCCGGTTTCGGCTCCGGCAGGTCCTGTGGAAGCTTCTCCCGGGGATCGATCTGGGCTTCGGGCTCTCCATGCGGCTTGTGCACAGTGACGTCGGCCAGCCAGTTCAGCAGCTTGGTACCGCGGTCGGCAGGTCCGCGGGCGTTCAGCAGTTCGGGCCGTTCCTCGATGAAGGACGTCGCGACATCACCGGCCACAAAGTCCGGGTCTTCCAGCACAGCCTGCAGGAAGGAGATGTTGCTCGAGACCCCCCGGATCCGGAATTCGGCCAGCGCCCGGCGGGCACGGTTCACGGCTGCCGGGTAAGTCCTCCCCCGGCAGGTGAGCTTGACCAGCATCGAATCGAAGTGCGGGCTGATGTCCGCGCCTGCGTACACCGTGCCGCCGTCCAGCCGGACACCGGCGCCGCCGGCGGATCGGTAGGCGCTGATCTTGCCGACGTCGGGCCGGAAGCCGTTGGCCGGGTCTTCAGTCGTGATACGGCACTGCAGGGCCGCACCGCGGATCCGCAGTTCATCCTGTGCCAGGCCGAGATCCGCCAGGGTCTCCCCCGCTGCGATCCGCATCTGCGACTGCACGAGGTCTACGTCGGTAATTTCCTCGGTGACGGTGTGCTCGACCTGGATACGGGGGTTCATTTCGATGAACACGTGCTGTCCGGCGCGTTCACCAACGGTGTCCACGAGGAATTCGACCGTGCCGGCGTTGACGTACTTCAGCGCCTTCGCGAACTTCACCGCGTCCCGGTAGAGTGCCTGCCGGATTTCCTCATCGAGGTTCGGAGCAGGGGCGATCTCGATGACTTTCTGGTGGCGGCGCTGCAGGGAGCAGTCGCGCTCGAAGAGATGGATGATATTGCCTTCGCCGTCAGCAAGGATCTGTACCTCGATGTGACGCGGACGCAGCACCGCCTGCTCCAGGAAGACCGTGGGGTCGCCGAAGGCCGTGTCAGCCTCCCGCATTGCGGCGTTCAGCGCTTCAGGCAGGTCGCTGGCCGTGTCCACCCGGCGCATGCCGCGTCCGCCGCCGCCGGCCACAGCCTTGACGAAGATGGGGAAGCCGATCTCTTCGGCCTCGGCGAGGAGCTCCTCGGGGTCTGAACTGGGGGCAGTGGAGCGCAGAACGGGAATCCCCGCCTCCCGCGCGGCGTTCAGGGCGTGCACCTTGTGGCCGGCGAGCTCCAGGATGTCCGCTGCCGGACCGATGAAGGTGATGCCCGCAGCCTTGGCTGCACGTGCCAGCTGGGGATTCTCCGACAGGAAGCCATACCCCGGGTAGATGGCGTCGCAGCCGGCTTCGCGGGCAACCCGGATGATTTCGTCTACGTCGAGGTAGGCCCGGACGGGATGACCTTCGCTGCCGATCAGGTAGGCCTCGTCGGCCTTCTGGCGGTGGATGGAGTTGCGGTCCTCGTGCGGGAAAACCGCCACCGTCTTCGCGCCGAGCTCATAGGCCGCACGGAAGGCGCGAATGGCGATTTCGCCGCGGTTGGCGACCAGAATCTTCGAGAACATAGCACTCCTGCATCGTTGCGAGTGGATGGAACCGGTGACCGCATGAACCTTCAGTGTCTGTACGGGCACCAAAAACAGCAAGCAGACGTTACGGACGTCACATCGAGCATAGTTCAGTGCCGGACGCAGATGTGCAAACCCGTGCCTGCCCGGCTTGCCCGCACGCGTCACATAGAATGAGTACGGTTCCCTGGCACGGACCCGGCGCCCGTGATCCCTCGACACGTTAGGTATTGGTTCAACAAGTGCAAGTAGTGAGCATCAGCAGCCTGAAAGGCGGCGTCGGCAAGACCTCCGTGACCTTGGGACTGGCTTCAGCCGCACTGGCCGCCGGCATCCCTACCCTGGTGGTTGACCTCGATCCGCATGCGGATGCCACAACCGGACTTGCGGTATCGGCCGGAGACAACCTTGGCATCGGCGACATGCTGCGCAATGCGCGCCGGGCAGACCTCGCAGCGAACGTAGTTCCCAGCGGGTGGGTGGAAACAGCCAAGAAGCGCAATGAGGGTTCGAACCGTGCTCCCGTCCTGGATGTGGCCATGGGTTCGGCCTATTCGGGTATCTACGACCGGCCCGATCTTGGCAAGCGGGACCTCAAGAGGCTCTCCACCCTTCTGGCCAAGGTCAACGGTTACGGACTGGTCCTCATCGACTGCCCTCCGTCACTCAACGGACTGACCCGCATCGCCTGGACGGCGTCAAACCGCGTCCTGCTGGTTGCCGAACCCGGCCTCTTCTCCGTGGCGGGCACCGAACGCACCATGCGGGCCCTGGACCTGTTCCGCCGCGAGTTCGCACCTAACCTGGCCCCTGCCGGAATCGTGGCGAACCGGGTGCGCCCCACCTCGAACGAACACACCTTCCGGCTGGCCGAAATGAAGCAGATGTTCGGCGGCCTGCTGCTGGAACCGAATATTGCCGAACACGCCAACTGGCAGCAGATCCAGGGGGCGGCACACTCTGTCCACCACTGGCCCGGCGAATCGGCCAAACAGGCAGCCTCGACTTTTGACGCCTTGCTCAAGAACCTTGTCCAAACCGGCAGCGTCCGCAACCGCGTGATGCGCCGGCCGGCCGGCTGACACTTCATCTACCGAACGCCCGACGCACAAGAGGCCGCTTCCTGACGGAGGCGGCCTCTTTGGTGTTCTTGGGGACTAGCTGATTTTGCGCGTTGCGCGCCTGCGGCTGAGTTCGTCTTCCGGGAAGGAATGCTCATCGGCGTGTTCGCTGGGCAGCTGGGCCAGGCTTCCTTCGACTTCGCGCCAGACGCGGCCGACGGCGATGCCAAACACACCCTGTCCGCCCTGGACCAGGTCGATTACCTCATCAGCCGACGTGCACTCGTAGACGCTGGCGCCGTCGCTCATCAGCGTGATCTGGGCGAGGTCTTCAACGCCCCGCTCCCTCAGGTGCTCAACAGCGGTGCGGATCTGCTGCAGCGACACACCCGTGTCCAGCAGCCGCTTGACCACCTTCAGGACCAGGATGTCGCGGAAGCTGTAAAGCCTCTGTGTGCCGGATCCCGAAGCACCGCGGACGGCGGGTTCAACCAGGCCCGTGCGCGCCCAGTAGTCCAGCTGGCGGTAGGTGATTCCGGCGGCCTTGCAGGCCGTAGGGCCACGGTAGCCTGCGTCTTCGTCAAGCACCGGGAGGTCCTCGGTAAACAGCAGTCCCTGGGCACTGGCCGGCAGCGTCTTTCCGGGTGCAACGGCGCGGTGTTCGCCGGCATCGCCTTTCAGACTCACTGTTCCTCCTCGTAATGGTTCCCGCAAAGTCGGCAGCTGCCGCAGGCCACCGGACAAAGACCCGGTCCTGTTACCGGACCTGGCCGCACTAGCCTGTTCTCACTAGTGTGTCTGCGGTACCCCACTGGCGCAATGGGAACTCTATGCCTTTGACGTTAGATCCGAGCACGTCCAAGGTCAAAGATGCCGCCTGTTTTTTTTGAGTGCGTGTCGGCGCCTCAGCGCTCGAAATCCTCGGGTTCGACGTCAGCCAGGAACTCCCGGAACTGCCGCAGCTCCTGCTCCGCTGTTTCCTGGTCATCCTCATCGGCATCGCCGTCGGACTCCGTGATCCGTACGCCTGCTTCGTCAAGCACACTGTCTGCGCAGAAGATCGGGCAGGGAACCCGCAGCGCCACGGCAATCGCATCCGATGCGCGGGAGCTGACCCGGGTTCCGTCCTCGAAAACCAGTTCCGCATGGAACACGGTGTCCTCAACGGTCACGAGCCGGACTTCCGTGACCCGGTGGTTCAAGGCCTTGATAACGCTGACCATCAGGTCATGCGTCATGGGCCGGGGCGGAACAATTCCCTGCTGCACGAACGCGATGGCGCTGGCTTCGGGGGCACCGATCCAGATGGGCAGATGCCGTTCCCCCTCGAGCTCCTTGAGCAGTACCAGGGGCTGGTTGGACGGCAGTTCGATCCGTACGCCGACTACTTCGACTTCCTGCATGGGCTTCAGCTCTCCATCCGGGCGATCTGCCCGTTCACCAGGGCACTGTGCAGATTGAGGCACAGGTCGCTTATCTCCCGTGCCGTCTCGGCCGCCCGAGCCTTCGAGGCGACGTCCCGGCGTGAGGCTACCGGCGCGATGACCCGCTCCACCAGTCCCAGTTCACGGTCTGCAGCTGCTCGGAACGGCCGCAGGTGCCGTGGTTCGATCCCGTGGGCCTCCAGCTGGCTGCAGGCCTTGGCGACCTTCAGGGCGTGTTCATCATACTGCTGGTCAGGGGCACTGATAAGACCAAAACTGATGAGGCTGCGGACCAGCTCCGCGGAGGCACCGGACTCGGCCACCAGTTCATCGAAGGACAGCGCCCGGGGCCTGGTCCTGCCTGCCAGTTCTTCGGCCAGCTGCTCTGACACGGCTCGGGGTGCCACGCTGAGTCCGCCCGGGAGCGACTCAGGACGCTCTCCCCTGTCGATCGCGTCAAGGTAGTCCTTGATGACTTTGAGGGGAAGGTACTGGTCGCGCTGCAGGGCCAGCACGAACCGCAGGCGCTCAACATCCTGGGCGGAGTACTTGCGGTACCCGGCGGACGTGCGCTGGGGTGCCACCAGCCCCTTTTCCTCGAGGAAACGGATCTTGGAGGCGCTGATCCCGGGGAACTCACCGCTGAGCTCAGCAAGGACCTGTCCGATGTTGAGAACGCGCGGACGCACGCGCTCCGCGGCTGAGCCGAGGGCGCGCCGTGCGGACTCTGGTCCTGGCATCCGATTCTGCCTTTAGGCCGTGCCGGCAGCCGGGCGTGCAGCGTAGAAGGTAAGGCGGAACTTGCCGATCTGGACTTCGTTCCCCGTGCGCAGCAGCAGCTGGTCCACCCGGTCATTGTTGACGTACGTGCCGTTGAGGCTCATCGAGTCAACGACCCGGAAGCCTTCGGCAGTCCGGCGGAACTCAACGTGCTTGCGGGAGACAGTCACGTCGTCCAGGAAAACGTCCGCATTGGGGTGCCGCCCGGCCGTGGTGACATCCTGGTCCAGCAGGAAGCGCGCACCGGCGTTGGGGCCGGAGTGGGCGATCAACAGGGCGGATCCGGAGGGAAGGGCTGCCACGGCGGCCCTCTCATCGGCACTGAGCTTTGGCTCTACCGAGGTGGCGTCCGAGGCCGGCGGAAGACTGATCGACGTCGTGTCCTCCGCAGTGAAGCCACGCTGATCCGGTTTTTCGGCGTTGTAGTCCTCGCCCGCCATACTGTTTCCTCCCCAAAAAGAACCGGCCATGCTGCCATTGCGGCGACTGGCCATGTGTACACTCGCTTACCGTTCGTGCCTTACCGGCTGTCTTAGCCTACCTGCTATGGGGCATCTGCGGCACAGGGGATTCACACACAGTGTTACGGCCCATCCGCTGCCCGCTTCCTTGGTGCCCTCAAGACGCCAAATGAGGCGCTGACGTGGGAGGACCCATGCAGCCGCGAGCCCCACGTACTCACTGTCAGCGGACGAGCCGTGTGGACAGCCCGGCACCCAAGACCGCAGCCAGGGCGAGAAGGTGGAATGGCTCGACGGCGGGTGCAAAAACACCCAGGGCTGTTCCCGGACTGGCCGCGCACCTAGTTACGCCGAAGCCCCGGGAGCAGCCGCACCGTAGAGCGCCTGGTCGACCAGCTTCGGGACGAGGGAATCGTCGAAGGGAACTTTCAGAACCAGCAGCCGGTGGTAGCAGGCGCCCCACAGCTGATCAACGATGACCTCCAGATCCGCGTCCCCCCGCAGCTGCCCGTCCCGTTGCGCGATCCTGAGCCTGGCAAGGGCGAGGTCGCGGCGCGGCAATGCGTATTCCGCTGTGAATGCCCCCGCCAGGGCCGAATCAGACTGTGCAGCACCAATGAGTTCAGAGATGGGCCGTCCTGCACCGTCGATGGTGAGCCAGCGGACAAAAGACCCGAGCTGCGCAACCAGGTCGGCCCGGACGTTACCCGTATTAGGAAACTCCAGTAAGTGCTCACTGCGGCTGAAGTAGGCCTCTGCCGCGAGCGCTCCGGGCGACGGCCACCACTTGTACAGGGTCATCTTGCTTGAACCGGCTTCCGCTGCGACCCGGTCAAAGGTTACTCCGGACATGCCGTCGCGCAGCAGGATACGCGCGGCAGCCTCCAGCACACCGGCCCGGACTTCCGCTGAAGGCCGCCGCCCCCTGCCCCGCCGAACCGCGGTTTCCTGTGCCATCCTGTTCTTCCTTTGGTAGACATCTTGTCCATTTACGCAAACCAGAGTAAATGTATGAATTATCCATATACGTTAGCGGAGGGCAGAACAATGAACCAGAACCCACAGCGCGTCGCCATCCTCACCGGCGGGTCGGGCGGAATCGGGCGGGCCAGTGCGGTGCGGCTGGCAGCGGACGGCACCGCCGTCGTCGTGCACTACGCAGGCAATCGTGACCTGGCGGAAAAAACGGTGCATTCAATCACCATCGACGGAGGTTTAGCTATCGCAGCGGGGGGAGACATTGCCGATGAATCCGCTATGGAGGTGGTCTTCGACGCGGCACGGAAGGAGTTTGGCGGCGTCGACGTCCTTGTGCACACTGCGGGCATCATGCCCCTTGCACCCGTTGCCGAGATGGATCTGGAGACGTTCGACCGGATCCAACGCACCAACGTGCGCGGAACCTTCGTCGTCAACCAGCTCGCGGCCCGCCGGGTCCGCAGCGGCGGGGCCATCATCAACTTCTCCACGTCCGTCACCCGCCTTCAGCTCCCCGGATATGGCGCCTATGCCGCTTCCAAGGCGGCCATTGAAGGCATGAGCCTGATCCTGGCACGTGAACTGCGCGGCAAGGACATCACCGTCAACGCCATTGCACCCGGGCCCACGGCGACCCCGCTGTTCTTCGAGGGTAAGAGCCCTGAAACAATCAAACAGATCTCCGGCCTGAACCCGATGGAGCGCCTCGGCACACCGCAGGACATTGCCGAGACCGTAGCCTTCCTCGCCGGACCCGGCCGCTGGGTGAACGGCCAGGTTCTCCATGTCAACGGCGGTGCGGCCTGATGGCCGCGGAATCCAGTTCCCGTGCGCCCGGGCAGCGCCGGAGCACGAACGCCGCAGCAGCCGCTGCCCTCATCGCGGGAACACTGGGGGCCTGTTCGGCACCGGCGGACACGGCAGACAGCACTCCGCCTGCGGCATCGTCTTTACCGTCTTCCACCCCGCCTGCGGCAGCCGCTTCGCTGGGCGAGCCCCGGGAACTGACGTCCGGGCTGGACGCCCCGTGGGGGCTGACCTTTCTGCCGGACGGATCTGCGCTTGTGTCCGAACGCATCAGCGGCGACATCCTGCGCGTCCCGCCCGAAGGGGGCAGCGCCCGGACCATCGGCGTCGTTCCTGATGTGGAGCACTCCTCGGAAGGCGGATTGCTGGGCATCGTGGCATCGCCCCGGTTCGCAGAGGACCGCACAGTGTTTGCGTACGTGTCAGGGCAACAGGAAAACCGGGTGGTGGCCCTTACCATTGCCGGTGACTTCACCTCTCTTGCCGTGGACCGCGTGCTGCTGGACGGCATCGATACCGCTGACCGCCACCACGGCGGGCGCATTGTCCTCGGACCAGACGGGCACCTCTGGATTGGGACCGGAGATGCGTTCGAGCCGGAAAACGCCGCCGAACCGGAATCGCTCAACGGCAAAATCCTGCGTATCGGAACTAACGGTTCAGTCCCGGAGGACAACCCCGGTGCCTCCCCGGTGTTCTCCGGAGGGCACCGCAACGTGCAGGGGATCGCGTTCGGCCCAGAGGGGACAGCGTATGCCTCGGAACTTGGGCACCGGACCTGGGACGAGGTAAATGTGCTCCGCGCAGGGGCCGACTACGGCTGGCCCGAAACCGAAGGCATCGCGGGGTCGACCGGTGAGGCGCCTATCGCCACATTCTCCCCCGATGAAGCGAGCCCTTCCGGTGTTGCCTACGCTGCAGGATCGCTGTGGATCGGCGCCCTCGGCGGCCAGCGGCTCTGGCAGCTTCCCGTCGACGGCTCGGCCGCCGCCGAACCGGCAGCGCACTTTGTGGGCAGTTTCGGGCGGATCCGTACGGTAGAACGCGCGCCCGACGGGTCGCTGTGGCTGCTCACCTCAAATACGGACGGCGCAACCTGGGGCGGCACCACGCCGCGCGAAGATGATGACAGGATACTCAGGGTGGAAGTCATTCCGCCCGGAAACTAGTGGTCCGAGGAGCCGGACCCCGGCGGCACGTGTGCTGCGGGCCCTGCACAGCGGCATCCTCGATTAGGCTTCGGGACCGGCCGCGGATGGAACAGACGGCGAGCGCCCGGGCAGTGCCGTTTCTGTAGCTGCGCTCCCCTGCGGTGCCGTAGCATCCCGGCGTACACCGCCTGGGTAAAGGAACATCATGCACAGCAGCAGCACTCCCGTCCGCCTGCACCGCCGTGCCCTCGTTACCGGTGCTGCCACGGGTATTGGACTGGCCGTCTGCCAGGCGCTCTCCCTGCAGGAGTGGCACGTGCTGGCAACCGCCCTGCCGGGACAGGACAGCTCGGCCCTCCGTGAACTGCAGCGAACTGAGGTGGTCGAAGCAGACCTCAGTGATGATTCGTCCCTGCAGGCGCTCGTGGACCGGGTTCGGAGGGAACCTGGCCTTGATGCGTTCATCAGCAGCGCCGGAATTGCCATTCCCGGCCCGCTGGAGGCAATCCCTGCAGAAGCACTGCGGGAGCAGTTCGAGGTGAACGCCTTCGCGCCGGTTCTGCTGGCCCGGGCAATACTGCCCCTGATGCGGAAGTCCAAGGGCACCCTGCTCTTCATCGGCGCCGGCCAGGGAAGGGTTGCGCTGCCTTTCGGCGGCCCTTACGCGGCCAGCAAGTCTGCGCTCGCTGCCTTGACCGATGCCCTGCGTGCCGAGACGGCGGACAGCGGCATAACGGTGACCCTGCTTGAACCCGGCGCTGTTCGCACCGGCATCCTCACGGACAGCAGTGCGCGTGCCCTGGCCCAGCTTGAGGGCATGCCCCAGGCGATGGCGGACCTGTACCGGAGCCCGCTCCTTGCCGTGCTTCAGCGCTCAGAACACGCATTCCGGCAAGCACTTCCGGTGGAAGTTGCTGCCCGCCTCATCATTCGAACCCTCGATTCCCCAAATCCGCCGCCGCGCCGGCTCGTTGGCAGGGACGCCCTGCTGCTTGCCGCGGTTGCCAGCCTCCCCGCCAGATGGCGGGCGCGCCTGGTCCGCCGCCTGATGCGCGTGCCTAAAGCGTGACCCCTTAGTCGTTCTGAGGCGACTCAGATGTCGATACACGCACCACTCCCCGCCGGGAGGCAGCGGCCTACGGTTTCGGCATGGTCCCTTCACCCAGCTCCCTGCCGACATCCCGCAGGACCAGGACCCGCCGGAACGCGCTGCGGCGGGTCCTGGTCGCCGCAGTACTGGCCCTCTTTGCCGTTTCCGGATGTGTCCCTGCCACTGAGCCCATGGAACAGACCAAATTCCCCTTCGACCGCCGGCTGCCCATTCCGCCGCTTGCCGAGTCCCAGATGGTCAACGGCACTCGGGTGTTCCAGCTTGAGGCGCAGGAAGGGTCCAGTGAACTCGTCCCCGGTCTCCAGACACGCACGTGGGGGTTCAACGGTGACGTGCTGGGACCGACGCTGCGCGCCCGGGAAGGAGAGCGGGTCGCCGTCGAGGTCCGGAACTCCCTCTCCGAAGCAACCACCGTGCACTGGCATGGAATGCATCTGCCCGCTGCCATGGACGGCGGACCGCACCAGAGCGTTGATCCCGGCGGCTCGTGGCGTCCGGAATGGCAGATTGACCAGCAGGCTGCGACCCTCTGGTACCACCCGCATCCACACGGCCAGACAGAGAAGCATGTCTACCGGGGGCTGGCCGGAATGTTCCTCCTCGATGATGCGCGGTCCCTGCAGCTGGGCCTGCCCAAGGACTACGGAAGGGACGATATTCCCGTCATCATCCAGGACAAGCGCTTCGACAGTGAGGGCGGACTGATCGAGGACTCCCAGGGCAATGAGCTGGGACTGCTTGGAAACACGGTCCTGGCCAACGGGGTCGCCGGAGCGGTGCAGGAGGTGGACACTGAACTGGTGCGCCTGAGGCTGCTGAACGGTTCCACCGCCCGCACTTATGACTTCGGCTTCGACGATGACCGGCGCTTTGACCAGATCGCCACCGACGGCGGTTTGCTGGCTGAGCCGCTCCAAACCACCCGCGTGCGCCTCTCCCCCGGCGAGCGCGCCGAGATCGTCGTTCCGATGGCCCCGGGTGATGAGACGATGCTGACGTCCTTCCCGCCGGACCTCGGCGATGTCCTGGTGCCCTCTGCTTTCGGTTCCCGTGACCGGCTCGATGTCCTGCTTCTGCGTGCTGCCGACCAACTGCAGCACTCCCCTCCGCTGCCCGGGCGCCTGAACGACGACGCCGCGGGGCCGGTTGCCTCCGAGGCCACCGTCACCCGCACCTTTGAAGTCCGGGACCGGCAGATCAACGGACGCAGCATGGACATGGACCGGATCGACGCCACCCCCGAACTCGGCAGCACGGAGATCTGGGAGGTTACGAACACCCATGGCGTTCCGCACAACTGGCACGTGCACGACGTCCAGTTCCAGGTACTGGACATCGACGGCGCCGCCCCTCCACCGGAGCTGCGGGGACGCAAGGACACCGTGTATCTGGAACCGAACCGCACCTACCGGCTCATCATGCGGTTCGAGGACTATGCCGACCCGGACTCCCCGTACATGTTCCACTGCCATCTCCTGCTGCATGAGGATCAGGGCCTGATGGGACAGTTTGCAGTCACGGACCCGGGACCCGGTGATGGACAGGGTGACGGGCAGGATGACGGCAGCGGTCAGGGCGCGCCTCCGGGCGGCGCCGAAGAGCGCCCGGAATCCGGTCACCCGGAAAGCGGACACCGCCACTGACTGCCGGGGCAACCCCGGGAATCAAACCCACTGAACCAGCTGGATGATCAGGCCGTTCGGGTCCCGGTACTGGGCGTAGCGTTCTCCCCAGGGCTCGGTTTCCGGCGGGGTTACGACGTCCGTCCCCTCGGCTGCCAGCCGTTCATGGCGCGCGTCCAGATCTCCGACCACCAGCACCAAAAGGAGTCCGTCCCGGGCACTCCCTGCGATCTCCGCAGGCTTGAAGGTAGGCAGCCCGGTGCGCAGGAAGACAACATTCGGACCGCCGTCCGGATGCTTCAGCGAAATGAACCCGTCATCCTGCATTTCGGAAAGAAAACCAAAGTTCTGGATCAGGAACGCAGCTGAGGCAGCCGGATCGGGAACGTTGAGGGAAACGCCGAACGCGAGTATGCCGTTATCCACTGGTTCTCCTTTGCCTGCCGGCAGCCGACGGGGCTGTCCGGTCATTCAGTTCACGTCGGCCAGCTTCACCATGCGCGGCAGGCTGGGCGGCCCAAACCAGGTTTCCAGGGCATCCGCCAGGTCAGCCTGGCTCCCGGACGTGGGTCTGCCGCCGTAGCCGGGTTCACCTTCCAGCCAGGCGATGTGCCCGTCCGGACGCAGCAGCAGCGAGGACGTCAGCGGATCGGAGCCCGGTTCAATGATCTGGTCCACCCGGTCTTCCCAGCCTTCAAGCAGCAGCTCTCCGGTCCGGTCCAGGAGGACTCCGCGCCCGGTATGCATCCGCCCATAGAGTGTTCCCTGCGCCAGCCGGACATCCCGCTGCCGGCGCCCGAGCAGGTCGGGGCCGGGCCCGAAGTCGTACCGGATGTCCAACGACGTGATCTTCCCGATCAGGCGCCGGTTCACGGCGTCGAACTCCATCAGCTCGGTGAGCAGCTTCCGCACGGCCTGCGGTCCCGGTTCCGTCGAGGCCAGCTCGGACTGGGCGCGGGCGGTGTTCAGGACGTCGGCTGCCACTGGATGCCGTTCGGTGAAGTAGGTGTCCAGCAGTTCGGCCGGTGCCCATCCGTTCACGGCCGCGGCAAGCTTCCACCCAAGGTTCAGGGCGTCCTGCAGGCCAAGGTTCAGTCCCTGGCCGCCGAAGGGCGGGTGAATGTGCGCGGCGTCGCCGGCCAGGAATACCCTGCCGGCCCTGTAGGCGTCAGCCAGCCGCGTTGCATCCCCGAACCGGGAGATCCACCGGGGTGAATGTGCACCAAAATCCGTGCCGGCATAGGTATTCAGCTGCTGTTTCAGTTCCTGAAGGTCTGGCGGAACAGCGCGGTCTTCCGCCACGCCGTCCGCGGGAACCACCACTCGGAAGGCACCGCCTTCCACGGGTCCCGCTCCGAAGTCGCGGTGGATCTCACGGACCCGTGCTGACACGGCGGCCACGTCTTCCGGTGCAGCTGTGAGCTCCACCTCGGCCAGCAGGAATTCCCTGCTGCTCGGCTCCCCGGGGAACCCGATGCCCGCCAGTGACCTAACGGTGCTGCGGCCTCCGTCGCATCCCACGAGGTAGCGCCCCCGGACATCACTCCCGTCTGCCAGGGTAACCACGACGCCGGCGTCGTCCTGCATGAGGCCGGTAATCCCATGTCCCCGGCGGATGTCAACGCCAAGTTCGACGGCGCGGCGGGTCAGCACGGCCTCGGTCTCGGTCTGCGGGATTCCCAGTACGTACGGATGGGTGGTGTCCAGGTCCGGCGCCGTGCGGAGAATGCCTGCGAAGAACCCGTCGAGCGGATGCCGGGTGCCGGCAGCAGCGAAGTGCTGGCCCAGTCCGCGCTGGTCCATGATCTCGATGCTGCGTGAGTGCAGGCCCAGGGCGCGGACGATACTGGTTGGCCCCGGTTCCCTGTCCAGGACCAGCACGTCCACGCCGTGCAGGCGCAGCTCACTGGCCAGGAAAATACCGGTTGGTCCGGCTCCGGCAACGATTACTTCGGGCACGGATATCCCCTCGCGAATGCTGGCAGCTGTGTTCTCGACGAGCGTACGTCCGCCCCGGCGAAAAGTTGAGGGGGCGGTTCAGTGTTGGAGTTCCAGGCGCAGAATCCGGTCATCCTCCGCTCCCGGATTTCCCCGCCCGTCCGTGTTGCCCGTCAGGACCCAGAGGCTGCCGTCCGGCGCAGCTGCAGCATCGCGAAGCCTGCCTTCGCCGGAGACGTGTTCGACGGCGCTGCCCGTCTCCTCCAGCGGCACCTCCCGCAGGCGTTCCCCGCGGAGGTTGGCGATGAACAGGGAGTTCCCCAGTACTGCAACGCCGCTGGGACTGGCGGCACCGGGTTCCCACTGCTGCACCGGGTCGATGAACCCCGCCCGCCCGGCGATTCCTTCGGCCTCCGGCCAGCCGTAGTTTCCTCCGCGTTCAATGACGTTCAGTTCATCCCAGGTGTTCTGTCCGAATTCGCTGGCATACATCGTTCCGTTGCCGTCCCAGGCAATGCCCTGCGGATTCCGGTGCCCGTAGCTGTACACCGGTGACCCGGGGAACGGATTGTCCGCGGGGATACGGCCGTCGGGCGTCAGCCGCAGGATCTTTCCGCCAAGGGACCCGGTGTCCTGGGCGCTCTCCCGGCTTCCGGCGTCACCCGTCGTCGCATACAGCATGCCGTCCGGGCCGAAGGCGATTCTTCCGCCGTTGTGGACGGTCCCGGAGGGAATCCCTTCCAGGATGGTCTCGGGCTCCGCGAGAGACAGGGAACCCGGCGAGCCAGTGATTTCGCGGCGCTCAATCCGGTTCCCGTCTTCCGCGGTGAGGTAGCTGTAGAGGTTGCCGTCCTGCACGGCCAGGCCCAGCAGGCCGCCCTCTCCACCGCCGCCGGCCTCGACCAGGCCCGCTTCACGCTGGTTTCCCGCGGCATCCAGTTCCAGGATCCGGCCGGAGTCCCGCTCGCTGACCAGCGCGGTGTCTCCGTAGAAGGCCACGGACCACGGCGCCCGGAGACCGGTGCTCAGCGTCTCAGGTTCGGAGAGGCCGGCCGTGGAGGCCGTGGGCGCGGGAGGGCTGGGCTGGTCAGCACCCATGCCGCTGCAGCCGGCAAGCACCAGTACGACGGCGGCGGCCGGGGCGGTTTTCCGTGTCGGGGACGGCGGGGAACCCATGGCAGCTCCTAGGTAGGCATCTTCCCGCGAAGGTACCAGTTTTGGACGCTGGCCGCCTGAGGCACCGCGGGCACCCGCCATGGCCGCGGCCGTCCCGGGCGGTTCCCAGCTCAATCCGGGCTCATGCCGCCGGTCAGGTTCAGCACCGTGCCGTTCATGCTGGCCGCCCCTCCGGTGGCTAGGAAGACGGCCGCCCGTGCCACGTCGCCGAGTGTGGGGAGGGTACCGCTGGTGGTCAGGGATTCAAGGAAACGGGTGAACTCCTCCAGCCCCATGGGCAGGTCCGGAGTGCTCCCGATGGTTTCGCGGATCCGGTGCGGCCGCAGGCACACGGTCCGGACACCGGCGGCACCGGTCTCCGCAGCGATCGTTCGCGTCAGGCCCTCTACCGCGGCGCAGGCGGCGGAGAACCCGCCAACTCCGGCGAGAGCCAGCCGCGCCGGTGACGCCGAAAGCATCAGGATCGTTCCGCTGCCCTGGGTCACCATGTACCGGGCCGCCGACCGTGCGGTGAGGAACTGGGTGCGCAGCCATGCGGCGGCGGGAGCCACGACGTCGTCCGCGTCCATCTCCAGCAGCGGGGTGCCCTGGACGCGCGGAATCTCAACGGCATTCAACAGAACATCGATCCGCCCGGCCAGGTCCGCCACCGCATTGGTATGGGCATCCACCTCCACGGGACTGAAGGCATCCACGCCGCTGACGTGCGCTTCGGCTCCCAGTGCCCGAACTTTTTCGGCGGTGGCATGAACGGGCGGTTCACGGTGCCCGGCGAGGAAGAGTTTCGCACCCTGCCGGGCGAATTCCTGTGCCACGGCCCCGCCAATCGCTCCCCCGGCACCGTGGATGATCACATTCAACGGCGGCTGCTGTTCTGAGGGCATCCTGGGCTCCTGTTGGTGCAGGGAGGAACCAGCCGGAGAACTCCTGCCGGTGGATGAACGCTAGCAGCGCGGCATCCCGCCGTCAGCAGGATCAGCGCGTGAAGCCCTGCCTGACACCGAACCAGGGCATTTTGTCCCGCCCCTGTTTCCGGGCCGGCAGCTGCGGGACAGTGGAAGGAACGTCCCGGACTCAACAGGAAGCAGGTGGTGCCCGTGGAGGTGCTCTTTCTGCACGGAGCAGGCGGGTGGAAAGATGATCAGCCGATCGCCGGGGAACTGCGTTCCCGGCTGCGGGTTCCGGTGGCCATGCCCCGCCTCCCTGACCAGGAGATGACCGCGGAGGCCTGGCTTGGGGGCCTCGATGAAGCCCTGGAGCCGATGGGAGAGGAAACAGTCATTGTGGGTCACTCCTTTGGTTCTTCCATGGCACTGCTCCGGCTCGCTGCTGCTCCCCCGGAACCGCTGCCCCGGGGAATGGTGCTGCTGGCCACTCCGTTCTGGGGGCAGGAGGGCTGGCAGGCCGGGTATGCGCTGCCCGCGGACTTCGCGCTGCCCCCTGGCCTGCCGGTATTCCTGCACCACTGCCGCGACGACGGCACGGTTCCCTTCGAGCACCTGGCCCGTTACGAAAGGCTGCTGCCCGATGCAGTGATCCGCCGCCACAAGACCGGCGGACACCAGTTCGAGGAGCGGATGGACGCCGTAGCCGGGGATGTGGCGTCCCTGCTGGGCTCCTAGACCCCGACGACGAACCGAAGGGCGCTCCAGATCAGCAGGGTTGAGATGGTGGTCCAGAGAAGAATCGCCACGCCCTGCCACAGCAGAACCCACCGGCGGGAGGTACCTCCGGCCACAAGGATCGATGCCGTGAACTGGGTGGGGATGGCCAGCGGACCCAGGATGCTTGCTCCGGGAACACCAAAGCGGACAAGCCACCGCTTGAAGCGGATGCGTCCCTTTGACTCCGGCTTGGCAGGACGGGTCGCAACCAGTGTCGGTGCACTGCCGTCTGCTGCGACCGCTGCCGCCGCCCGGGCATCAGCGCGGTTGGTAACGGCGGTCCGCGCCCCGGAGGTAAGCATCACCACGAGCAGGACGCTGGCAAAGTTGCCGATTGCTGCCGCGACCGCCGCGAGGACGGGATTGAGTCCGCCGACGATCCCGATCAACGCGCCGGCTTCATTTTCGAGAAACGGGATGGCCGCGGCGAGCATCAGAATAAAGGGCTGAAGGAACTCAGGCACCTGGCCTAGAAGCTCCTGAAAGTTGTGGACGAGTTCCTGGATGGGGTTCATCTGTCCTGTTCCTACTCTTCTGGACGAGGGCCTGTCCCTCGGATTGGTGACAGTAGAAACCGTGTTCCCGGAACAGGGTCAACCCCTCTGTTCCGGGGGTTGACCCTGTTCCGGGAACACAGTGTTCGATGGTTCGAACCAGGGGCCGCCCATCCGGGGCGGACACGGTTTGGAGGCCGGACATGCAAGTGAAACCAGACAGCGCACCCATGCTGCAGCCTTTCCGGTGGTGGCAGGCGTTTTCCCGCTCCCTGTTCCATCTGCGGATCAGGGACAGGGAGGGACTGCCGGAGACGTGGTCAGTCGAGGTGAGGCACGGCGGGGACGACGAGGGCGATGTGTACGTGAACCTCTACCGCAGCGGTCTGCACATGACCCGCGCCAAGCCTCCGGCCAGCTTTCCCCTTCCGGGTGGGACCATCCGCGTGGCTGTGAGCATGTACGGCGTGAGGCGGGCCGACTACGTTGCCCATGACGGCACCGTGCAGAAGCTCACCCCTGATATGTCCTCGGCTGAGGGGCGGCGTGCGCATCTGGACCAAACGCGGCCGGTTCTGAGCCGGTTCCTTGGGGTGTTGTCCGTGATGGTGCTGCTCGTGAGCCTCGCGATCGGTGTGCCGCAGCTTCTGGAGTCTGTCACCTCGATCCCCCCGGTCGCGGCAGCCATCGGCACGTTTGCCAGCCCGTTCCTCCTCCCCGGGTGGGCGAACACGGCACTCGTGCTGGCCGGCGCAGCCGCCAGCACGGAGCGGGCGCTGCGCCTGCGGTATAACCGGCTGCTCGACGGAGGCCTGTTCAGCGGCGATGACTAGGTGGTACGGGCACCAGGTCCTTCGGCGCGCTGATCCTGCACGGCGCTGTGTTTTTGCACCCCGCTTTGATCCTGCGTGTTGGTGAGCAGCTCGCCGGCCATCACGTTCGCACGGAAGAGTACGTCCAGCTGCGCTTCGTTGTAGAGCTCGGCCAGGGCATCCCCGAACGTCTGGGTGCTGACTTCGGTTCCCTTGGGCAGGTGGGCGGCAGGGTCGCTCAGCCACGGATACGCGGCGAGGTGCTTCACAATGACCGCCGCCACCCTCCGGGCCAGTTCCTCCCGGGTCTGCTCATCGGCGTCCGGGGGCAGGTTGTCAATGTCCGGACCCGTGTCATCGGTCTCGTCCGCCGTCATTTCCCGAATGTCCGCCAGCGCGTCCTCATCGTAGAGCTGGCTCATGATGTGAACGATTGAGCGGTCATTCTCCGACAGGCGGGAGGCGACGGCTTCGAAGCCTGCAGGCACGTCCGCCGGTGCCTGGTGCTGGAAGATCGCGGCAAGGTGGGCGCGTGCTTCCTGCAGGGACTCGATGCGCAGCTGGAGCTCGGCGTCTACGTCCCGCAGCACATCGGGGGTGCCGCCTCCTCCCGCGCTGACTTCGCGCATCTGTGAGAGCGGAATGCCCAGGACTGCCAGCCGCCGGATACGCAGCAGGCTCACCAGATGCCGCACCTCGTACTGCTTGTAGCCGTTGTACCGGCGGTCGGGTTCAGGGAGCAGACCCAGCCGGTGGTAGTGGCGGACCGTGTTCACCGTCGTACCCGCCAGGTCAGCCAGTTCACGCGTGCTCCACGGCATCTCAAGCTCCTTCCCGCCCAAGGTGACCACAAAATAGACCCCGCGGCCCTTCAGGCTGAGCCGCTGCACGAGTTCCAAGAGCATACGCCGTGCCAGGTCGGCAATCGAGGAAACCAGGGCAAGTCGAGTACCACCCTGCTCTCGCCGATGTCACTGAACACGAGCTCCCGGACAGGGCGGTACCCCCATGACGTGCAGCCCCACATCCGAGGACCGCCCACCCTCGGTCAAAAGCTTTCGGAAACCGGCGGTCACGAACCGGTGTGGGCTGCCCGGGCCACCATGGCGAAGTCTGCGGGTGTCGGCAGCCGGAATATCCCGCCGCCGGCCCGGAACTCGTCGCCGTGTTTTTTCATATGGCGTCCGAACAGCGGGCACACGGGAACGAGGGTGAGATTCCTGAGGGTGACGTCCGCGAGCACCTCGCGGAGCAGCAGCCCGGCGAGGCCGCGTCCGGCGAACCGTTCATCCACCTCGGTATGGAAAACGATGCGTTCATCTTTCGGGCCGGGAGGATCGAGGAAGTGCCTCCAAAAACAGCACGTGGTGGGCATTTGGGAATGTAGTTGACATATCAATCACCGGGGATATGATTCATATGTCAACTACTTAGGAGATTTTGATGGATGCAGGGAAGCGCAGAAAGCTCCCCACCAGCGGGGAACTCGCCGTCTGGCGCGCCCATCACGAGGCCGTCGAAATCGCCCGCTCCCGTATCGAGTCGCGGATGCGTAAGGATTCGGGGCTTTCGGACGGCGATTACCGGGTTTTGGTTACCCTCAGCGAGGCAGAGGGGAAGGCTATGCGTTCGTCGCGGCTCGCCGCCCAGCTGGAGTGGGAGCGCAGCCGGCTCTCCGGCCAGCTGGGCCGAATGGAGAAACGAGGGCTGCTGCGCCGTGAACCGAGCCCGGAGGATGCGCGCGGCTCACTCGTCATTCTCACCGATGAGGGTGCCCGCGCCTTTCGGGGCAGCACCCTCCCCCACCTCGCTGCCATCAAAGAGATCTTTATCGACGCGTTTACGCCGGAGCAGCTGGCCAATTTGGAGGACGCTGCTGCGGCACTGCGCACCCATTTGGGAATGCCGGCACGCTGACGGCTGCCGAAGCCCGGCAGCGCTACGAAGGGAATGAACCGATGCATCCAGGCATTTACGCAGTGATACTCATAGCCCAGGAGGCCCCAGGATGCATCCCGCTTGGCCGCAGCACAGCACCGATACATGGGACCACCCAGTTCGCCGGGCCGACGTCGTCGTCATCGGTGCAGGCCAGGCAGGACTTTCAGCCGGCTATCACCTGAGCCGGCGCGGCTTCGGCAGCGCCCTTTCCGGCAGCGGCGCCGGACGCAGCTTCGTGATTCTCGACGCCGAGGCTGCGCCCGGCGGAGCCTGGCAGCACCGCTGGGAATCCCTCACCATGGCCACTGTGAACGGCATCTTCGACCTCCCGGGGTTCAGGCAGACAGCTCCCGACCCCGGCACGCCGGCCCGCATCGCCGTGCCGGAATATTTCGCGGCATTCGAGGAGCGCATGCAGCTTCCGATCCTGCGCCCCGTGAAAGTACTCTCAGTATCCGCAGCTGATGGAGACCCGGACGGCGAACTCCTCATTGAATCTGACACCGTTGAATCCGACACCGGAACGTGGATTGCGCGGGCAGTCATCAACGCCACGGGAACCTGGGACAACCCCACCCTGCCCGACTACCCGGGACGGGAGAGCTTTGCCGGACGCCAGCTTCACACCCGGGACTATGCCTCGTTGAAGGAGTTTGCCGGAAAACGGGTCGCCGTCGTCGGTGGCGGGATTTCCGCCCTCCAGCAGCTCGAAGAGATTTCCCGGGTCGCAGAGGTGTTCTGGTACACGCGGCGGGAACCGATTTTCCGCGACGAGCCGTTCAGCGCGGAGGTCGGGAAGGACGTGGTAGCCAGGGTGGCTGCCGATGTGGAGGCCGGAAACCCCACCGGCAGCGTGGTCTCCTACACAGGCCTGCTGTGGACTGACTACGCCCTGGCGGCGAAGCAGCGCGGTGCACTGCAGCGGCGGCCCATGTTCACGCGGATCGAACCGGACGGAGTGCGTGAGGCTGATGGCAGCCTGACCCGCCTGGATGCGATCCTCTGGGCCACAGGGTTCAAGGCGTCCCTCGGCCATCTGGATCCGCTGCGGCTGCGCAATGACCGCGGGGGCATCCAGGCGCACGGCACTGTTGCCGCTGCCGATCCGCGCGTACAGCTGGTCGGGTTCGGTCCCTCACAGTCGACGGTCGGCGCCAACCGGGCGGGGCGGGAGGCAGTTCGGGCAGTAGAGGAACGGCTCGAAGCCGCAGCTGTCCGGAGCTGACGGCTGCCGATGCTCGGGCAGCACGCTGGGGCTCAGGCAAGTCCACCGTTGGGATAGATGACCTGGCCGTTAATCCAGCGCGAGGGCCCTGCGAGGAAGGAAGCAACCTCGGCGACGTCTTCGGGGGTTCCCAGCCGTTCAAGGGGCGCGAGCTGGGCCAGCCGGTCGATGGCCTCCTGGTCCTTGCCGTCCAGGAACAGCGGAGTAGCCGTTGGGCCGGGCGCGATCGCATTCACGGTGATGTCCCGCCCGCGGAGTTCCCGTGCCAGGACCGGGGTGAGCGCCTCAACGGCGGCTTTGCTGGCGGCGTAGGGCGCATAGGTTGGATGCTGCATCCGGGTCTGGCTGGTTGAGATGTTCACCAGCGCGCCTCCGCTCCGCAGCCGCTGCGCGGCCAGCTGGGAGACCACAAAGCTGCCGCGGATGTTCGTGCGGTGCATCCGGTCGAGCTCATCGAGGTCCAGGTCCACCACGGTCGAAAGGACCATGATTCCGGCAGTGTTGATGACGACGTCGATTCCTCCGAAGGCAGCCTCGACCTCGTCAAAGAGCCGGGTCATGGCAATGTCGTCTGCGACGTCCCCGCCAACGGCGATGGCCCGGCCGCCGGCTGCGTTCACTTCCTCGACTACCCCCGCGGCCCTGTTCCCGTTCCCGGCGTAATGGACGGCGACGGCAAAGCCGTCTGCAGCGAGGCGCTTGGCGATCGCTCGGCCCATACCCCCCGATCCGCCGGTGACGACGGCGACCCGGGGATCATGGGATTCGGTGGGCTCGGACACTTTGTGCTCCGATCGAGGAGGGACCATAACTACATACAGCCACCAAATGGACGCAGAGGCCACCACTTTCGAAAAGACGCCTGCGACCAACGACACTTTAGCCACACCAGGGCTGAATCCATGCCCCGGGAGCACAAAAAAGCTCCGGCGGACATACTGTCCGCCGGAGCTTTGTCTGTCGGGTTGACAGGATTTGAACCTGCGACCCCTTGACCCCCAGTCAAGTGCGCTACCAAGCTGCGCCACAACCCGTTCCGCTGATCCGTTGAGCCGGTTTGTTTCCGGCCGAACCAACTCAAATACTCTACAGCATCGTCAGCGATTTTCCCGCATCGGCGGCGCCCCCGGGAGTTACCGTGACACCGGGGCCGCCCGCCGTGCTGAAAGAGCTAGCGCTTGCTGGTCTTGCCGCGCTTCTCACGGACGCGCATGGAGACCTCGATCGGCGTCCCCTCGAAACCGAAGGTCTCACGCAGGCGCCGGGTAATGAAACGGCGGTAGCCCGGATCCAGGAACCCGGTGGTGAAGAGAACGAACTTCGGCGGACGCGACGAGGCCTGCGTGCCGAAGAGGATGCGGGGCTGCTTGCCGCCGCGCACCGGGTGCGGGTGCGCTGCCACGAGCTCGCCGAGGAACGCATTGAGCTTGCCGGTGGGAATACGCTTGTCCCAGTTCTCCAGGGCCAGGTCAAGGGCCGGAACCAGCTTGTCCTTGTGCCAGCCGGTCTTGGCAGAGATGTTGACGCTCGGTGCCCACTCCACGTGTGCCAGGTCGCGCTCGATTTCGATCTGCAGGTAGCGGCGGCGTTCGTCGTCGAGCAGGTCCCACTTGTTGAATGCCAGGACCAGTGCACGGCCCGAGTCGATCGCCAGCTGCAGGATGCGCACATCCTGCTCGGAGAGGACCTCGTCGACGGCCAGGAGCACGACGGCGACCTCGGCCTTTTCGAGGGCGGCCTGCGTGCGGAGGGACGCGTAGAAGTCGGCGCCCTGGGCCATGTGCTGGCGGCGGCGGATACCGGCGGTGTCAACGAAGCGCCAGGTGCGCCCGCCGAGTTCGATCAGTTCGTCAACGGGGTCGCGGGTGGTGCCGGCCGTGTCGTCAACGACCACACGCTCGCTGCCAACCAGCTTGTTCAGCAGCGAGGACTTGCCCACGTTCGGACGGCCGATCAGTGCGATGCGGCGCGGTCCGCCGCTGGATTCCAGTCCCCCGTAAGCCGAGTACTCGGGCAGTACCTCAAGGACGGCGTCGAGCATGTCACCGGTACCGCGGCCGTGCAGCGCCGAGACGGGGTACGGCTCACCGAATCCCAGGCCCCACAGGGTGGAAGCATCGGCTTCGTTCTGGATGTCATCGACCTTGTTGGCGACGACGATGACCGGCTTGCCCTTGCTGCGCAGCATCTTCACCACGGCTTCGTCCGTGGCGGTGATGCCTACAGTCGCGTCAACCACCAGCATCACGGCGTCAGCGACGTCGACGGCGATTTCTGCCTGGTCGGCAACACGGGCGTGGATGCCCCGGGCATCGTGCTCCCAGCCGCCGGTGTCCACGAGCGTGAAGTTCACGCCGTTCCAGGTGGCCGGGTAGGACACGCGGTCACGGGTGACGCCGGGGGTGTCTTCCACGACGGCTTCGCGGCGGCCAAGGATACGGTTCACCAGGGTGGACTTGCCGACGTTGGGACGGCCGACGATCGCCACCACCGGGTCCAGGCGCAGCGGGGCGTCTTCGTCGTAGTCGTCGTAGCCGCCCGAGAGCAGTGCGGCGTCTTCCTCGTCGAGCTCATAATCAGAAAGCCCGGCGCGCAGGGTTTCGGCGCGCAGGTTGGCTTCGTCGTCGTCAAGGGCGGCAAGGCGCTCGTCGATCTGGTCCTCGCCTGCCGGGATGTACTCTTCGCCGTCAAAGGTCGGGTTGGCGTTCATAAACTATTGCTTTCTTTCCGTTGAGACCGTCAGCGCAGGTGCGCCCGGCCGTCTCCGGACGTTCAGCCCGGGTAAGTTTTTTGGGGGCCGGACACGGAAATATTCCGTGCCGCCACCAGTCCATTGAAACACGGCGAGGCGCGGGGCCCCATTCGGGCCCCCGGCGCAGCACCTGCAGTCCGTGGTTAGTGCGTACTGGCGAAAACGACGTCCAGGACAGCCCGGACCGTTTCTTCGAAGTCCAGGTCGGAGGAATCGACCGTCACCACGCCGTCGGCCGCCTGCTGGAAATTGACCACTGTGGAATCCTTCACGTCGCGCGTCAGGACCTGTTCGCGCAGCGCGGCGGCGCTCTGCGAGCCGCCCAGCTGCACACCCCGGCGGCGCAGGCGTGCCTCCTCGGAGGCGGTGAGCAGGATCCGGACTTCGGCAGTGGGAGCCACCACCGTGGTGATGTCCCGTCCTTCGGCGACGATCCGCAGTCCGGAGTCCTTGATCAGCTGCTGCTGGCGGCGCACCAGTTCGGCGCGGGCACCAAGGGTGGTGGCCACGGCGGAGACATTGGAGGAAACCTCCGGTTCACGGATCGCCTGGGTGACGTCCTCTCCCCCCACGAGCACCCATTCTGCGTCCGGTGAAGTGCTCAGCTCAATGTCCGCAGTGCGGGTGGCGGCTTCCACGGCCACGGCATCGGTCAGGTCGATGCCGGCCCGCATGCAGGCGATGGTGACTGCCCGGTACATGGCGCCGGTATCCAGGTAGTTGGCATGCAGCCGGCGCGCCACTTCACGGCTGATGCTGGATTTACCCGAGCCCGAGGGGCCATCGATAGCCACCACCAGCGGCTTGCCCAGCCGGAACTGTGCCGGGTTCTGCTGTGCGTTCACTCCACTACCTTCCAGCCGCGGGCAGTCAGTGCGCTGACCAGCCCGTGCATCTTGCTCGGAAGAACCGAGATTTCCGCCCGTCCCACCTCGCGGCCGGAGGCATGCTCCAGGCGGAGGTCTTCCAGGTTGACGCCGATTTCCCCGATTTCGGTGAGCAGGCGAGCGATTTGGCCGGGCGTGTCATCCACCAGCACGGTGAAGCTGACGAACGACTGCGGCGGGGTGCCGTGCTTGCCCGGAATCCGTGCCTGGCCGGTGTTGCCTTCGGAGATCAGCTGCGCCATGTCCAGGCGCGCGCCGTCTGCCGTCGGGTTTTCCAGCGTGTTGATCAGGCGGTTCAGGTCCTCGCGGACGCCGTGCAGGATGTTCACCAGGCGCGGCGCGTTGCCGCTGAGGATCTGCACCCAGAGCTTGGGATCGCTCGCGGCGATCCGGGTGACGTCGCGCAGCCCGTTGCCCGCCAGCGCGAGTGCCGACGGCGGAGTCTCCTGCAGGCGGCTGGCCACCAGTGAGGACATCACCTGCGGCAGATGGGAAATCAACGCTACGGACTGGTCGTGGTCCTCCGCGCTCATCCGGGACACCACGGCACCGAGGTCGATAGCGAGGGCTTCGGCCACCTTCACGGCGTCCGGGGAACTGTGTTCCCCCGCGCAGATGACCCACGGCATCGACATAAAGAGGTCGCCAAGGGCTGCCACCGGACCGGACTTCTCCCGCCCGGCCATCGGGTGCGTGCCCACGTAGCGGGACAGGTCGGCGCCGGAGTCCTGCAGGTCGGCAAGCACGGCGGCCTTGACGCTGGCAATGTCCACGACGACGGCGGAGGGCCAGTCCTCCAGGGCCTGCGCCACCAGGGAAGCGGTAACGTCCGGCGGCGCGGCGACCACCACGAGCTGGGGAGCGAATCCGGCCTCAGCCTCGGCGAGCCGGCGGCCGGCACCAATGTCCCGTGCCACGGCTTCAGTGGAGGGAGAGATGTCAGAAAGAGCGACGTCGATACCCCGGGCCCGCAGGCCAAGCCCGATGCTGGCGCCAAGCAGCCCGGTGCCGATCACCAGGACCGGTCCGGACAGGTGTGTACCCCCGTTGGCCAGTACCGTCACCGGCTACAGCCCTACGGAAGCCAGCAGGTGGCCCACTTCGTGGCGGCCGAGGACGCGGATGCTGCCCTGGCGCTGGTCGTTGAGGCGGATCGGCCCCATCTGGGTGCGCACCAGGCGCTCCACCGGGTGGCCGACGGCGTCGAACATCCGGCGGACAATGCGGTTGCGGCCGGAGTGCAGGACAACCTCGACGAGGATGTGTCCGGGCGTGGAGTCCACCAGGCGGAAGGAATCGACCTTGGCGAAGCCGTCCTCGAGTTCGAGGCCTTCGCGCATCTGGGCGCCGACGCCGTGGGCCATCGGACCGCGCACCTGGACCAGGTACGTCTTGGGAACCTCATAGGAGGGGTGCGTGAGGCGGTTTGCCAGCTCACCGTCGTTGGTCAGCAGCAGCAGGCCTTCGGTGTTGTTGTCCAGGCGCCCAACATGGAACAGCCGCTCGTGCTTGTTCGTGTTCTTGAGGTAATCGCTGATGCAGGGACGGCCCTCCGGGTCCTCCATGGTGGAGATCACGCCGCGGGGCTTGTTGAAGACGTAGTACTTCTGGGTGTCATCCAGCTGCAGGCTCATACCGTCCACGTGGATGGACACCGTCTTGGGATCGACGCGGACACCGAGCTCGGTAACGACCTCGCCGTCGACCTCCACCCGCCCTTCCTGGATCATTTCCTCACACACACGCCGGGACGCCACGCCGGCGCTGGCCATGACCTTCTGCAGCCGGATTCCCTCGGGATCGTGGTGTTCGGAGACTACGGGCTTGCCCGGACGGCGGGTGTGCGTGCGCTTGGTGACCGGACCCAGGTTCTTGCCGAAGCGCTCATTGCGGAAAGCACGCTCTGAACCGCCCTTGCCCTTCGGTGCACCGGTCTTGGGGCCGCCGGGCTTGAAACCGCCCGCTTTGGGCGCGCCGGACTTGAAGCCGCCCGCCTTCGGGGCACCCGACTTGGGTGTACCGGACGAAGAGGACTTGGGACCCCCCGTGCGTCCGCCGGCCGGCTTGGAGCCCTTGCCGAAGCCGCGGCCGCCTTCGGCGCCGCCTCCGCGCGGGTTGTTGCGGCCTGATCCGGAACGGGGTGCCTGTGTCATTGAGAAGTCCTTCGGGTGTAGCGGTTAATAAGTAGTTTCTTCAAATTCTGCGAGGTTTTCCAGCCCGGGCAGGTGGGGAGCAATCTGCGGCAGCTCCTCCAAGCTGCCGAGCCCCAGCTTCTCCAGGAAGTACGGAGTCGTGCAGTAGAGCAGCGAACCGGTTTCGGGTTCCGTTCCGGATTCCGCGACAAGCCCGCGCTGCAGCAGCGTGCGGACCACGGAATCGACATTGACTCCACGGATGGCGGAGACCCTGCTCCGCGACACCGGCTGGCGGTAGGCAATCACCGCCAGAGTCTCCAGTGCCGCCTGTGAAAGCCGGGCACTTTGTCCCTCGAGTACAAACTGCCCAACGACGTCGGCGAAGGCGGGACGGGAGTAGATGCGCCAGCCGCCGGCAACTTCCCGGAGCTCGAATCCACGCGGTTGCGGTGCAGACGGGCCAACGGGTCCGCCCCCAGTATAGCCGTCATACTCCTGGCGCAGATCGGCAAGGGTTTGTTCGGCTTCGACCGGCTCCACACCGAGCGCTTCGGCCAGCTGCGCAGCCGTGATGGGTTCGTTGATCACCATCAGCACAGCCTCGGCCGCAGCCTTGACCCCGCCGGGACGTGCCGCCAGGGTGCCGCTTGCGGCAACGGCGTCCTCAGGGGTGGGCCGCTGCATGGGTCTCCTCGTCATATTCTTCGGTCAGGTCCTCTGCCGTCCAGCCGTTTCCGGCGCCTTTGCCGGTCCAGGCGACGCGCAGTTCTCCCAGCGGTTCGGGCTGGTCAAAGGACAGCACGCCGTCACGGAACATTTCCAGCAGGGCCAGGAACCGGGCAACTGTTTCCAGCGCCGTGGCATCAGCGGTGAGCTCTCTGAAGGTGAGCGGACTGCGCTCCTGCAGCCGGCCGCTGATGATCCGGGCCTGCTCCCGGACGCTGACCCGCGGTGCATGCAGGTGGGCAAGCCCCACTTCCGTCGGAGGACCCGGCTTGGGTTCCAGCGCTTTGACCGCCAGAGCGGCGAATTCCTCCGGGCTGCTGCGCCAGGCCAGCTCCGGCAGCATGGCTGCCAGGTGCGGCTCAAGGGCTGTGTCACGGGGAAAACGCAGGCCCTCCTCGGCCAGGCGGGCGCCCATGAGGGAAGCCATCTGCTTGAAGGCGCGGTACTGCAGGAGCCGGGCGAAGAGCAGGTCCCGTGCTTCGAGCAGGGCAATGTCCTCGTCGTCCTCCACGTCCCCGGCCGGGAGCAGCCTAGCTGCTTTCAGATCCAGCAGGGTGGCGGCAATAACCAGGAACTCGCTGGCTTCATCCAGTGCCCAGCCCTGGCCGGACTCGGTGAGGGCGCGGATGTAGGCAATGAATTCATCCGTGACCGTCGCCAGGGCAATCTCGGTGATGTCCAGCTCGTGCTTCGAGATCAGGCCCAGCAGGACGTCGAAGGGTCCGCGGAAGTTCTCCAGCCGGACCTGGAATCCGCCGGCCGCTGCCTCCTGCTCCCCCGCGCTGCCCGGACCTGCGTCCGCCGCCAGGCTAGGGAGCGCCGCCGCGGGCAATCAGTTCCTTGGCGAGGCGTCGGTAGGATTCAGCTCCGGCGTGGTTGCCGGCGTAGGAGGTGATCGGTTCGGCGGCGACGGTGGCGTCGGCGAACTTGATGGTGCGCTTGATGACGGTCTCGAAAACCTTGTCCCCGAACGCCTCGACCAGGCGGCCGATGACTTCCCGGCTGTGGAGGGTCCGCGCGTCGTACATCGTGGCCAGCACGCCGTCGACCTGCAGGCCCGGGTTGAGGCGGTCCTGGACCTTCTCGATGGTTTCGACCAGCAGCGCCACGGCACGCAGGGCGAAGAACTCGCAGATCAGCGGAATGATGACGCCGTGGGCGGCGGTAAGCGCGTTGACGGTCAGCAGGCCAAGGGAGGGCTGGCAGTCGATGAGGATGACGTCGTAGTCGTCCGAGACCCGGCGGAGGGCGCGTTCGAGCACCTGTTCGCGGGCTACCTCGTTGACGAGCTGGACTTCGGCAGCGGAGAGATCGATGTTGGCGGGCAGCAGGTCGATGTTCTCGACGTGCGTTTCCTGGATCGCGTCGCGGATGTCGACCTTGCGGTCCATCAGGACGTTGTACACGGTGACGTCCAGCTCGTGCGGGTTGGTTCCCAGGCCTGCGGACAGTGCGCCCTGCGGATCGAAGTCAACCAGCAGGACCTTGCGCCCGGCTTCTGCGAGCGCGGCGCCCAGGTTGATGGTCGAGGTCGTCTTGCCGACGCCGCCCTTCTGGTTGACCATCGCAATAATGCGGGCGGGCCCGTGGGACGTCAGGACCGGAGGCTCGGGGAATTCCGTCAGCGGACGGCCTGTGGGGCCCATGGCTTCATCGGCCGCGCCCTGCGTTGCGTCCTGCAGAGTTGTGGAACCCTGTTCGCTGCTCACGTATAAATCCACGCTTCCGTATCTAGCTCTCCTGCTGTCTTGTCCAAGGTTACAACTGTGCAACTGCTATCCCGCGAATCGGTGCCCTGTAACCGCGCGAGCCTTGACGCTCAACCTTAACTCGAACCTTGGCGGATTTTTCCTGCGCACGGCTCTGGGGCCACCCCTCCACGGTGAGGATCCGGACATAATCCGCCCCAGCCGTTGACCTATCCCTGTTCCAGACAATAGCGTGTGGGTAAACATTAGTTGACTGTTAGGCAATACCCAGCGAAGCCCTTGTCAGAGGGCAGTCTCCGCGAAACGACAGGACCCCCAATGGAATACGTAAACGCCGCGATTGTTGTGGCCTATCTTGTGGGCATGCTTGCCTTCGGCTGGTGGGGCAAGTCCCGCACCAAGAATGAAAGCGACTATCTGGTGGCCGGACGCCGCTTGGGTCCGGTGTTCTACACCGGCACCATGGCCGCCGTCGTTCTCGGCGGAGCATCCACCGTCGGCGGCGTCGGCCTCGGTTATCAGTACGGTGTCTCCGGCATGTGGCTTGTCGTCGCCATCGGCATGGGTGTGCTGCTGCTCAGCCTGCTGTTCGCGTCCACGCTGCAGAAGCTGAAGATCTACACCGTTTCCCAGATGCTCACCCTGCGCTACGGCGGCGGGTCCACCCGCATGTCTTCCGTGGTCATGCTGGCCTACACGCTGATGCTGTGCGCCACGTCGACCGGTGCCTACGCCACCATCTTCGTGGTGCTCTTTGGCTGGGAGCGCTGGCTCGCCATCGCCGTCGGCGGTGCCGTGGTGCTGATCTACTCCACGATTGGCGGCATGTGGTCCATCACCCTGGCCGACATGGCGCAGTTCATCATCAAAACGATCGGCGTCTTCGCCCTGATGCTCCCGCTCACGTTCTCCAGCGCCGGGGGCCTGGACGGCATCCGTGAACGCGTGGGCGACGAGTTCTTCAGCATCACCGGCATTGGCGCGCAAAGCATCATCACCTACTTCGTTGTCTATACCCTCGGGCTGCTCATCGGCCAGGACATCTGGCAGCGGGTCTTCACGGCCCGCACCCCGCTGATCGCACGCTGGGGCGGCACCGCAGCAGGCATCTACTGCATCCTCTACGGCGTCGCCGGAGCCCTGATCGGCATGGCCGCCTCCGTCGTCCTGCCGAACATCGCTTCCAAGGACGATGTCTACGCCGACGTGGCGATGAACCTGCTCCCGGTGGGCATCGGCGGACTGGTGCTGGCAGCAGCCGTGGCCGCGATGATGTCCACCGCCTCGGGGTCGCTTATCGCGGCGGCCACAGTGGCACGGACCGACGTCGTGCCCTTTGTCCGCAGCTGGTTCGGGGCTTCCCCTTCCCAGGCCCCTGCCGCCTCCGGAGAAAACCCGGAACACGACGTCGCCCGCAGCCAGGTCTGGGTGCTGGGACTGGGCATCGTGACCATCGTGCTGGCGATCGTGGTCCAGGACGTGGTGGCTGCGCTGACGATCGCTTACGACATCCTCGTCGGCGGACTCCTGGTCGCCATCCTGGGCGGCCTGGCGTGGAAGCGCGGCACCGGATTCGGCGCAGCAGCCTCAATGGTGGCGGGGTCAGTGGCCACGCTTGCCACGATGATCTACCTCGAAATCACCGGCGACCAGCCCTACGACGGTGTCTACGCCAATGAGCCGATCTACTTCGGGCTCGTTGCCTCGGCCGTGGTGTACGTCGTCGTTTCCCTCCTGACTCCGCGGACAGACGCTGCAGTGATGTCCGCATGGGAAGACCGTCTGGCTGGCCGGGAACGAGAGGATGCAGCGGCGTCGTCGTCGCCGGCTTCCGCCTAACCGCACCGCCGCCCGTCGGCACACACACACGAAAGGGTGCTCCCGCTGCATGCGGGAGCACCCTTTCCGGCTGGCGGAGCAGCTTCGTGAAACTAGCTGCGGCCCCCGGCCGAGGACGGAACGGAGCTTTCCACTTCCCTGGATTCCTCCGTCGGCTCCGGCTCCCCGGACCCTGCGTCGATGTTCATGCTCGCTTCGTCGAAGGGCAGTTCCTTGTCCAGGACGCGGCGGACCTGCTCCTTGTCGATCTCCTTGGTCCAGGTTCCGATCAGCACGGTGGCCACAGCATTGCCGGTGAAGTTGGTGAGTGCACGCGCTTCGGACATGAAGCGGTCAATGCCCACGATCAGGCCAACGCCTTCGATCAGGTCCGGGCGGTGGGACTGCAGGCCGCCGGCCAGCGTCGCGAGGCCTGCGCCGGTGACACCGGCGGCACCCTTGGAAGTCCGTTTGGGCGTGGCCGGGGACGAAGGATCGCGCGGATTCGAGCTCACCGTCCGGGACAGCGGACCGGGGATTCCCGCCGAGTCGAGGACCCGCATCTTCGAGCAGGGATTCAGCACCAAGGATCCCGTGCAGACTGCGGGGGCGGGGCGCGGTTTCGGCCTGGCACTCGTCAACCAGGCGGTCCTGCGCCTCGGCGGGACGCTGGACGTCGGCTCCCACCATGCCGGCGGGGCCCGCTTCACGGTCAGGCTGCCGCTTCCGGAAGGAGCGCGGCCATGACCCAGGGTTCCGATATCGCTGTCCTGGTGGTGGAGGACGAGTCCGTGGTGGCTGAGGCGCACGCGGAGTATGTGCGGCGCACCGAGGGGTTCGCCCTGGCCGGCACCGCCCGCACAGCCGCAGAAGCCAAGGGATTCCTCGACGGCCCGCGCGCCGGCGTGGATCTGGTCCTGCTGGATATGAACCTTCCGGACCTGCACGGGCTGGACCTGCTGCGCCGAATCCGGGGAGCCGGAATTCCTGCCGATGTTATTGCCATTACCGCTGTCCGCGACCTGGCTGTGGTGCGCGGGGCGATGTCCGCAGGAATTGTCCAGTACCTGATTAAACCGTTCACCTATGCCACTTTTGCCGCCAAGATGGCCTCCTACCGCGAGTACCACGCGAACCTGGCCGGCCAGGGTTCCTCGGCAAAGCAGTCGGAAGTTGACCGCGCCCTGGCCGCGCTGCGTCCGTCAGTGCCGGCGGCCCTGCCGAAGGGACTGTCACCGGAGACGCTGCGGACGGTGTCCGAGCTGTTGAAGGACGCCCCGGACCCGATGTCCGCCTCCGAAGTTTCTGCAGCACTGACAATGTCGCGGATCACGGTCCGGCGCTACCTTGAGCACCTCACTGTCCAGCGGGCCGTCGTCCGTTCCCCGCGCTACGGCTCCCCCGGCCGGCCGGAACTCGAATACGCCTGGCGCCGCTGAGCTCCTCCGGGATCAGGTGCCGGGACGGAGCAGCGGAATCAGGTCATCCAGCACCGAGCGGTCCTCAATGGTGGAAGGCACGACGAAATCATCGCCGTCGGCAATCTGGCGCATGGTCTTGCGCAGGATCTTCCCGGAACGGGTCTTGGGCAGTGCTTCCACGACCCTGACGTCGCGGAAGTCCGCCACTGGACCTATCTGGGTCCGGACCAGGTCCGCGAGCGCTGACTGGACCTCTTCTTCCGTCGCCGTGGATCCGGCCTTGAGCACCACGTACCCGCAGGGGCGCTGGCCCTTCAGGCTGTCCCGCACACCGATGACGGCGCACTCTGCCACGTCCGGGTGCTTCGCCACGGCCTGCTCGATTGCCCCGGTGGACAGGCGGTGCCCTGCCACGTTGATGACGTCATCTGTCCTCCCCATGACAAAGACATAGCCGTCCTCATCCACATATCCCGAATCCCCCGTCGCATAGCTGCCCTCGAAGGCTTCAAGGTAGGAGGCGCGGTAGCGGTCATCGCTCCCCCACAGCGTCGCGAGGGTTCCGGGCGGGAGCGGCAGGTCCAGCACAATGTTGCCCTCAGAGCCCGTCGCCACTTCGGTACCGCTTCCGTCCACGATGCGCACCCGGAATCCAGGCACCGGGAACGTTGGCGATCCGGCCTTGATCGGCTGCGGGTCAAGGCCCATCGGATTGGCACAGATCGCCCAGCCGGTTTCTGTCTGCCACCAGTGGTCCACCACGGGAATCCCCAGCGACTCCGACGCCCAGCGGAAGGTCTCCGGATCAAGCCGTTCACCAGCTGCGAAGAGGGTCCGCAGCTTCGACACGTCGTACCCGGCCAGTAGCGCAGCCTCCGGATCCGCGCGCCGGATCGCACGCAGGGCCGTCGGCGCCGTGAAGAGAACCTCCACGCTGTGTTCTGCAGCCACCCGCCAGAACGCGCCGGCATCGGGAGTCCCTACCGGCTTGCCCTCGTACAGCACTGTCGCCGCGCCCGCGATCAGGGGGCCGTAGACGATGTAGGAGTGCCCGACTACCCAGCCGACGTCAGACGCCGTCCACATCACCTGGCCGGGGGCAATGTCGTAGATGTTGCGCATGGACCAGGCCAGCGCGACGGCGTGGGATCCGTTGTCCCGGACCACGCCCTTGGGCGACCCCGTGGTTCCAGACGTGTAGAGGATGTACAGCGGATCGGTCGCGGCCACGCTGACCGGCCCCTGCGGTTCGGCTGCCTCCGCCAGCTTTGCCCAGTCCCGCCACACCGTGCCGCCGGCGCCGTCGTATTCCCCTGCTGTATGGCCAAAACCGTTCCGTGCGGCAACGACGACGGAACGCACCCGGTGCGATGCGGTTTCCAGGGCCTCGGCCACAGCAGGCAGGTACTCAACCCTGCGCTTGGGCTCCAGTCCCCCGCTGGCCGTGACCACGACGTCGGGCCGGGCGTCATCGATGCGCGCGGCAAGTTCCGCGGCGGCAAACCCGCCGAACACTACCGAATGCACGGCGCCCAGCCGGGCTGTTGCCAGCATCGCGATGACTGCTTCGGGAATCATGGGCAGATAAATCACTACCCGGTCTCCGGCACGGATCCCCTGGCCGTGCAGCACGCCCGCGAAGATCTCCACCTCGGCCAGCAGTTCGCTGTAGCTGTACATCCGCTTGGTGTCGAGCATGGCGGAGTCGTAGATGAGGGCTGCATCGTCACCGCGGCCGGCCAGGACATGCCGGTCCAAGGCGTTGAAGCTGGTGTTCAGCTGCCCGTCGGGGAACCAGCGGTAAAGCGGTGCGCCCTGATCATCCAGGGCCTGCCGGGGCGCAACGTCCCAGTCGACGAGGCCTGCGGCGTCCAGCCAGAATCTCTCCGGATCCTCAACACTTTCGGCATAGGTCTTCGCATAACCGTTGGTTCCCATGAATCCTCCTTGATCCGCAGGTTGGCGCGCGCCGCGGCCGGCGTCGTTCCCGCCATCCTAGGGGACACACGTCAGACTGAAAAGAGCCGCGTGTATACACACCACCTCTGGCGTTGAGTTAATTTGGTGGCCCAGTTCACTATCAGGCCTTCTGTGTATACACTGAACCGGAAACAGACCACTCTGCGGGAAGGGCAATCATGCGGGCCAGCGACCGGGCCTACGCCATGCTGCGGGAAGACATCGTTGAATGGCGGCTTCCGCCGGGAACGGTGCTGGGAGAGGTGGAACAGTCCCAGCGCCTCGGCATCTCCCGCACACCGCTGCGTGAAGCCCTTGCCCGGCTCACTGCGGACGGGCTGGCGGCACCCCACAACGGGCGCGGCGTCGTCGTCACCCCTATATCCGCGGAGACCGTCGGTGCGCTCTTTGAACTGCGGCAGGCCCTTGAATGCCAGGCCGCTTCCCTGGCCGCGGTCCGCTGCAACCCCGACGTGTTCCGCGCCCTGCGTGCCGACTTCGAAGCCGCGGCAGCCCGGCTGGATGCCGACCCGGACGAGGACCCGGCCCGGCGCGGCTACTACGCACTGGTCGCCCGGCTCGATGCCGCGATCGATGAAGCCGCCGCGAACCCCTACCTCACCCAGGCGCTGGGCAACGTCCGCCTGCACCTTGCGCGTGTCCGCCGCCTCGCCAAGGACAACCCCGGCAGGCTCAGGGACACAGCAGCCGAGCACGCCACTATCGCCGGAGCCATTGCCGCGGCGGACCCCGCTCTGGCCGCAGCGGCCACCCGCATCCATCTGCACAAAAGCCTTGAACACTTCACCACCGTCCACCACCCTGAAAGGACCCCTCAGTGAAATCCCATAACGTCCGCGTTTACCGCAGCGAGGAAAACCTCCCCCGCGAAGACCAGCTGGCCTGGAAGATCGCTGCCGTCGCTGCCGACCCCGTAGCCGTCACCGACGACGTCGCGGACATGGTCATCAACCGCATTATCGACAACGCTTCCGTAGCCGTCGCTTCACTGAACCGCGGTCCGATCGTCGCTGCCCGCGCCCAGGCGCTCTCCTTTGCCCCGTCCTCAGGCGGTTCGGGCGCGTCTGTCTTTGGCGTCCAGGAGAAGACCTCCCCCGAGTGGGCTGCCTGGGCCAACGGCGTGGCCGTGCGTGAACTGGACTACCACGACACCTTCCTGGCCGCGGAATACTCCCACCCGGGTGACAACATTCCCCCGATCCTCGCCGCAGCGCAGCACACCGGGGCCTCAGGCGCGGACCTGCTGCGCGGCATCGCCACCGGCTACGAGATCCAGGTCGACCTGGCCAAGGCCATCTGCCTGCACAAGCACAAGATCGACCACGTGGCCCACCTCGGCCCGTCTGCCTCCGCCGGCATCGGCACCCTGCTGGGACTGGACACCGAAACGATCTTCCAGGCCGTCGGCCAGGCACTGCACACCACCACTGCCACCCGGCAGTCGCGCAAGGGAGAAATCTCCACCTGGAAGGCACACGCCCCGGCGTTCGCCGGCAAGATGGCCGTCGAAGCCGTCGACCGGGCGATGCGGGGACAGACCTCCCCCACCCCGATCTACGAAGGTGAAGACGGTGTCATTGCCTGGCTGCTGGACGGGCCCGACGCCTCCTACGACGTGCCGCTGCCCGCCCCGGGCGAGGCGAAGCGCGCGATCCTGGACACCTACACGAAGGAACACTCCGCGGAGTACCAGGCTCAGGCGTGGATCGACCTGGCGCGCAAGATCCACCGCGAGCATCCGGAAACCGCGGATCCGGCCAACGTCGCCTCCGTGCTGATCTCCACCTCGCACCACACGCACTACGTGATCGGCTCGGGAGCCAACGATCCGCAGAAGTACGATCCCGCGGCGTCCCGCGAAACCCTGGACCACTCCATTCCGTACATTTTCACGGTCGCCCTGCAGGACGGTGCCTGGCACCATGTGGATTCCTATTCCCCCGAACGTGCCGGCCGCCCGGACACCGTGGCACTCTGGCACAAGGTGACCACCGTGGAGGACCCGGAATGGACCCGCCGCTACCACTCGGTGGACATCGCCGAGAAGGCGTTCGGCGGCCGGGTGGACATCACCCTCACCGACGGAACCGTCATCACCGACGAGATCGCCGTCGCTGACGCGCATCCCCTCGGTGCCCGTCCGTTCGTTCGTGCCGACTACATCAACAAGTTCCGCACCCTCGCTGCCGGACTGGTCTCCGAAGAGGAAATGGACCGCTTCATCGCCGCCGCCGAACGCCTGCCCGAACTCGCCGCAGGTGAACTCGGCCAGCTCAACATCACCGCCGCCGCCGGGATCATCGATCCCGCCGCCGCCCCGAAGGGACTGTTCTAAATGCTGTACTCCTCCACCACTCCCGAGCAGAAGCGCATCGCGATGCGCGAAGGCCTGTCCTCCGGCACCCTGCAGCAGTATCCGGGTGCCTTCAACCCGCTCTCGGCCCGGCTGATTGAAGAAAAGGGATTCGACGGCGTCTACATCTCCGGTGCGGTCCTCGCCAACGACCTTGGCCTGCCGGACATCGGGCTGACCACTCTCACCGAGGTGGCGACCCGCGCCGGCCAGATCGCGCGGATGACCGATCTGCCGGCAATTGTCGACGCCGACACCGGCTTCGGCGAGCCGATGAACGTGGCCCGCACCATCCAGGAACTCGAGAACGCCGGCCTGGCCGGCTGCCACATCGAGGACCAGTTCAATCCCAAGCGCTGCGGGCACCTCGACGGGAAGAACGTCGTCGACCTGGACACCGCCACCAAGCGGATCCGCGCTGCCGCTGACGCCCGCCGGGATCCCAACTTCCTGATCATGGCGCGGACCGATATCCGCGCCGTCGACGGACTGGAAGCGGCCCAGGACCGGGCCCGGGCGCTCGTGGAAGCCGGCGCCGACGCAATTTTCCCCGAGGCCATGAAGACGGTGGAGGAATTCGCCGCCATCCGCGCCGCCGTCGACGTCCCGATCCTGGCGAACATGACCGAATTCGGCAAAAGCGAGCTGTTCACCTATGACCAGCTCGCCGCCGCCGGCGTCAATATGGTCATTTACCCGGTGACCCTGCTGCGCAGCGCGCTGGGCGCAGCAGAGCGCACCTTGGAAACCATCAAGGCCGACGGCACGCAGGAAGCAGCGGTTCCCAGCATGCTCACACGTGCACGCCTGTACGATCTGGTGGATTATGAGGCGTACAACCGCTTCGACACTTCGGTGTTCAACTTCCAGGTCCCCGGCACAACCGCCACCTCGGCGCCGGCCTAACCCGGCTTCCGTTCCAGTTCCACCACGCAAGAAGAAGGCACACGCACCACCACTGAACTGCGCACCATGACGAAGGAGTCCCAGAATGACCGACACAAACATCCACAAGGGCCTGGCCGGAGTGCTGGTGGACACCACCAGCATCTCCAAGGTAAATCCCGACACCAACTCGCTGCTGTACCGCGGCTATCCGGTGCAGGAGCTGGCCGCCAAGTGTTCCTTCGAGGAAGTCGCCTACCTGCTCTGGAACGGTGAGCTGCCCACGGATGAGCAGCTGGCCGAGTTCGTGGAGGGTGAACGGTCCCAGCGGGCGCTGACCCCGGAACTGAAGGCTGTCATCGACGCCCTGCCGGTGACCTGCCACCCGATGGATGTCTGCCGCACGGCTGTGTCGGTCCTGGGCGCCCAGCATCCGCAGGCAGACGATTCCTCCGTTTTGGCCAACATGCAGAAGTCGGTCAGCCTGTTTGCCGCCATGCCTGCCGTCGTCGCGTATGACCAGCGCCGCCGGCGCGGCGAGGACCTGGTGGAGCCCAGGGATGACCTGGACTATTCCTCGAACTTCCTCTGGATGACCTTCGGTGAGGAAGCCGCCCCCGAGGTGGTGGAGGCGTTCAATGTGTCGATGATCCTGTACGCGGAGCACTCCTTCAATGCCTCCACGTTCACCGGCCGTGTCATCACGTCCACGCTCTCGGACCTGCATTCGGCCGTGACCGGTGCCATCGGCGCGCTGAAGGGGCCGCTGCACGGCGGCGCCAACGAGGCAGTGATGCACACGTTCGAGGAGATCACCTCCAGCGCCGGCGAGGGCGACGTCGCCGGGCACGCGGCAGGCTGGCTGGATGCCGCGCTGGAGGACAAGAAGAAGATCATGGGCTTCGGCCACCGCGTGTACAAGAACGGCGACTCGCGGGTTCCCACCATGAAGGCCTCCCTGGACAAGATGGTCAAGCACTATGACCGTGCCGACCTGGGTGAGCTGTACACGGCCCTGGAATCGGCCATGGGTGAGCGCAAGAACATCCTGCCGAACCTGGACTACCCCGCGGGGCCCGTTTACCACCTGATGGGCTTTGACACGCCCACGTTCACTCCCCTGTTCGTGGCGGCCCGGATCACGGGCTGGACCGCGCACATCATGGAGCAGCTGGAGGCCAATTCCCTGATCCGTCCCCTCAGCGCCTACGACGGCCCCGAGGAACGGCACCTGGGCTAGCCGGGTCCGAACACACGAAGGCCCGCCGCAGGGGAATCTGCAGCGGGCCTTCTGCTGTTCGGATCAGGAGTGTTTCGGCGCAGTTTCGCCGGCGGACGACGGCGGCGGCGCGGTTTCTGCGAAGTTCCCGGCGGAGACATCCTGCTGTGCCAGGCGGCGCAGCGCCAGGAGCAGCGGCTCGGTGAGGATGGTTCCCAGCACCACATACCGCATGGCTTCCGAGGAGCTCCCGAGCGGCACCTCTTCCAATTCCCGGACGGCCAGCTGCCGCATGGCCGAGGCATACATTTCCGGGAACCCGGGCGGGGGCACAAACCCCGCGGCCTCCAGGCCGGCCAGTGCCTCTTCGAGCCGGTACCGGGAAAGGTGGTCGTCCGGATCGATGTTCCAGCCCAGCGAGGCAACCATCGCGTCCGCTCTCGGGTGCGCCGTTAGTGAGTGGCCGGCCCTCGCACGCACGCCAGTGTCTAGCGCGTGATGTGCCGCGCCGAGAAGCCCGTGGGTCGATTCCGGTGGCTCGTCCAGTTGTTTCAACACCTCACCGGCAGCCGCAATCGACAGCCCTCCGGCGCCCAGAAGGGCGCGGATAAGCCGCAGCCGGGACAGATGGTCTTCGCCGTACTCTGCCTGCCGGGGAGCTGTCTGCCGGCCTTCCGGAAGCAGGCCGCTCCGCAGGTAGAACTTGATGGTGGCCACCGGAACCCCGGATTCTGCCGCCAGCTCTGAAATTCGCATGGAGAACCCCCTTGTGCTGGATAGTGTAGCTCTCTAGTCTGGATAGTGTAGCTCTCTAGTCTGGATAGCAACACTATCCTGTTATGGAAATCAGGTGCCGTTATGGCTCGCGTTCTCAGCCACCGCTCAACCCACCAGCACACCGGTCCCCTGGTGGTGTTCCTTATCGGCATGAGGATCAACCGCCCGTGGCGCCCGGATCTCTGGGTCCCGGCCTTTGCCGCCATGCCGCGTATGCTCAAGGAGCTTTCTTCCGACCCCGGCTCCGGTCTGCTGGGTTACCGGATAACCGTCGGATCCGGCGGTCCGCTTGTGGTGCAGTACTGGAAGAGCACTGAAGAGCTCTATGCCTACGCCAGCCAGACGAATGCAGAACACCGGCCGGCCTGGGCAGCCTTTAACCGCCGGGCCCGGAAGGCACCGGGAGCCGTAGGCATCTGGCATGAGACCTTTCCGGTGGAGCGGGCCGAATCAATGTACGTCGGCATGCCGGTATCCGGCCTGGCCCAGGCGACCGCCAACCGGCCCGCGCCAGACGGCAGCCGGGCAGCGGACCGGCTGGCCGCCGCGGGACACTAGCCGCGCGAACCCTTCCGCCCCTCGGGGCGGGCATCGTTTGAGGGCACGCAGCCGTCAGCGAACCCTTCCGCCCCTCGGGGCGGGCATCGTTTGAGGGCACGCACCCGTCAGGGCGAAGAGAAAACCACGCTGCCCACGCACTCGTTGTCTTCGGCGAGCGTCACGGCTGCGGCGAAGTATTCGCCGGAAAGCACCTTCGGCATCCAGTACGCGGAGTCCTCCCACATAGCCGTATAGGGAACGGCATCCATCGGGTACCACGCAGGTTCGATCTCCGCTGACGGCGCCGGTGTCCCGGACCAGTTCCAGGACCGGTAGACCACGGTGGACATGTCCCATTCCGGGCGTGAGGGAAACATGAACTCGATGGATCCGGCGGGTTCCAGGTCCCCTTCGGCAACGGTGACGCCGGATTCTTCGAAGACTTCCCGCACGGCCGCCTGTTCGGGGCTCTCCCCCGGCTCCACATGGCCGCCAAGCGTCACGATCCGGCCAATACCGAATCCGGTTTTCTTGAGTCCCAGCAAAACCTGGGGTCCCCCGCTGGTATCGCGCATCAGGAAGCACAGTACTACGGGCGTGGCGCGCGGGGCCTGGGGACCGAGATGCGGCACCGGATTCACAGCGCCCGCGGGTGGGCTGCGGCGTAGACCTCGCGCAGTGTGTCGGCGGTGACCAAGGTGTACACCTGGGTGGTCGTTACGGATGCATGGCCGAGCAACTCCTGGACAACCCTGACATCTGCGCCGCCTTCGATCAGGTGCGTGGCGAAGGAGTGGCGCAGGGTGTGCGGAGAGACATCCCTGTCAATCTTGGCGCGTTCCGCCGCGGTCTTGAGAATGGTCCAGGCGCTCTGCCGGCTCAGTCTGCCGCCGCGGGCGTTCAGGAACAAGGCAGGTGTGCCCTTCCCCTTTGCGGCAGCTCCGGGACGTCCCCGGACAAGGTAGTCATCCAGCGCCCGGGCAGCATAAGAGCCCAGCGGGACGAGACGTTCCTTCGAGCCTTTGCCGAAGAGGCGGACGACGTCCGGCCCGTTGGCCGGGATGCGTTCCAGGGACAGGTCATCGATATCCAGGCCCACTGCTTCGCTGATGCGCGCCCCGGTGGAATAGAGGAACTCCAGCAGCGCGCGGTCGCGCAGTCCGGTGGGCGTGTCCAGCGGTACAGCCTCGAGGATCCGGGTGACTTCGTCCACGCTGATGGCCTTGGGCAGGCGCTTGCCCGCCATCGGCGGGTGGACATCGGCTGCCGGGTCGGATGTGGTGATCCCTTCAAGGGCCCAGAACTTATGCAGGCCGCGGACCGCCACAACCGTCCGGGCCGCCGAACGCATGCTCAGCGCCGCAGCGCCGTCGGATCCTTCTGCGATGGAACGTGCGAACGCCGTGACGTCATGCCGTGTAATGGCAGTCGGATCGGCACGGTCATTGGAGGCCAGGAACCGGGCATACCGCACCAGGTCCCGCCGGTAGGCGTCCACTGTGTTCCGGGCGAGCCCGCGTTCCACGGCCATGTGCTGGAGATAGGCGCCAATGGCACGTCCTACGGCGGTGGTCCGGAGGTCGTCAGCGGCTCTCTGTGAACTGCGGGCAGCGGTCGCGGACGGTGCCGGCCGGGCAGCAGCACCGGACTCCCCCGGATCGGCTGATACAGCGTCCGCTGTTTGAGGGGCTGCTGCCAGCGCGGACCGGTCAAGGATCAGGGTGGGGTTCAGCTGGGCCTTGAGATCAAGCTCAATGGTGTCGTTGATCGAAGGCACAGGCAGGTCACCAACCCGCGGGTCAGGGACCCGGGAGTCTTCGGCCGGCCCTTCAGCAGAGCTCATGCCGCCTGCGGCAGGGAAGGCGGGTATCACCCATGCCCCTAGCGGACGGATCCGTTGGGCCAGGTGTGGTGTTCGGTGTGGTGCTCAGGCCACGGTGCATCGGCTGGACGCAGATTCGCGTAGCCAGAGTTCCGGGCGGCAGCAGCCGCCAGCACGGCGGCGGCCGCCGACGGGCTGTGCATCCGCCCCTCAAGGACTGCGTTGACGGCGTCGTCGAGGTCAACCCACATCATTTTGATCTCCGCTTCCTCGTGGAAGCGCTCATGCCGCTCGTCGGCCGGCACATCATGCAGGCCGCGGGCAAGGTAGATCCGCAGTTCTTCGCGGGATGATCCGGGTGAGAGGAAAAGGTCTGCCAGGACGTTCCAGTCCTCGGCCACCAGGTCGGCTTCCTCAGCCAGTTCGCGGACGGCTCCGGCAAGGTAATCCTCGCCCTCCACGTCCAGGAGCCCGGCGGGGATTTCCCAGAGTGTCATACGGACCGGGTGCCGGTACTGGTTGATCAAAAGCACCTGGCCGGCGTCGTTCATGGCCAGGATGGCCACGGCACCGGGGTGCCGGATGTAGTCGCGGACCAGGGGTTCGCCGTCGTCAGTCAGGGTGAACTTCTCGCTCACCACGTCCCAGATGGGACCGCTGTAGACCACTGAGGACTCCAGCAGCCGTCGCGGACTCTGCTCGTCGGCAAACCCCTGGTTCTCGCTCATGCCTTACGCGTCCGCGCCCTGGTGAGCCAGTGCGGCCTTGATCAGGCCGGCAAAGAGCGGGTGCGGGCGGGGGGGCCGCGAGCTCAGTTCCGGGTGCGCCTGGGTGGAGACGTAGTACGGGTGCACGTCCTCGGGCAGTTCGACATATTCGACGAGCTGTCCGTCGGGCGAGGTGCCGGAGAAAACCAGGCCTGCTTCGGCGATCTGCTTCCGGTACTGGTTGTTGACCTCGTAGCGGTGGCGGTGGCGTTCGGCGACGGCGGTCTTGCCGTACGTCTTGGCCACGACCGAACCTTCGTCCAGCTTCGCGTCCCAGAGACCCAGGCGCATGGTGCCGCCCATGTCGCCCTGGCCTGCCACGATTTCCTTCTGCTCCGCCATGGTCGCGATGACCGGGTACTTCGTGTCGGGTTCGAACTCACTGGAGGAAGCGCCTTCGAGGCCGACGACGTTGCGGGCGTACTCGATGACCATGCTCTGCAGGCCAAGGCACAGACCCAGGGTCGGCAGCTTGTGCTCGCGTGCAAACTTCAGTGCACCGAGCTTGCCTTCGAGGCCGCGGATACCAAAGCCGCCGGGGACGCAGATGGCGTCCACGCCGGCCAGTGCCTTGCGGGCACCTTCTTCGGTAGCGCAGTCATCGGAGGGGACCCAGCGGATCTTGACCTTGGTGCTGTTGGCGAAACCGCCGGCACGCAGGGCCTCAGTCACGGAGAGGTAGGCGTCGGGCAGGTCGATGTACTTGCCGACCAGTGCCACCTCGACGTGGTGCTTCGGGTTGTGCACAGCTTCAAGCAGGCGGTCCCACTTAGTCCAGTTGACGTCCTTGAACTTCAGTCCCAGGTGCTGGACGATGTACGCGTCCAGGTTCTGGGAGTGCAGTGTCTTCGGAATGTCATAGATGCTCGGAGCATCCGGGCAGCCGATCACGGCGTCGACGTCGACGTCGCACATGCGGCCGATCTTGTCGCGCATCGCGTCAGGGACCGGGCGGTCCGAGCGGATGACGATTGCGTCCGGCTGGATGCCGATGGAGCGGAGGGCTGCCACGGAGTGCTGGGTCGGCTTGGTCTTCAATTCCTGCGACGGGCCGATGTACGGGACCAGGGAGACGTGCAGGAAGAAGACATTGTTCCGGCCGATATCCTGGCGGACCTGGCGGGCGGCTTCAAGGAAGGGCTGAGACTCGATGTCGCCCACGGTGCCGCCGATTTCGGTGATGATGACGTCGGGGGTCTTCTTCGCCTCGGAGGGCAGGCGCATCCGGCGCTTGATCTCATCGGTGATGTGGGGAATGACCTGGACGGTGTCACCGAGGTACTCGCCGCGGCGTTCCTTGGCGATGACGGTGGAGTACACCTGGCCCGTGGTCACGTTGGCGGACCCGTCGAGGCTCTCATCGAGGAAGCGCTCGTAGTGTCCGATGTCGAGGTCGGTCTCAGCGCCGTCGTCGGTCACGAAAACTTCACCGTGCTGGAAGGGGTTCATTGTGCCCGGATCCACATTGAGATAGGGATCGAGCTTCTGCATCGTCACGGAGAGGCCGCGTGCCCGAAGCAGGTGACCGAGGCTGGAGGCCGTCAGTCCCTTACCAAGGGACGATGCCACGCCTCCGGTAACGAAGATGTGTTTGGTCGTAGAAGACGACTTGGGAAACCTGGAATTTGATCGCTGCACCACGGAATTCGAGCCTATCACCTTTTGTTGGTCTGGGTAGTATCCCCACTGGGAACGGCTGCCGTCGCCAGTAGTTCCTCGGCGTGGGCACGGGCCGACTCCGAGTCCTCGTGACCTGCGAGCATCCGGGCCAGTTCCCTGATCCGGGCTTCGCGGTCCAGCACGACGACGTCGCTGGCGGTGACGCCCGACCCGTCATCCGCGGAGGAAGAGGTTTTAATCACGCGGATGTGATGGCCCGCGAAGGCCGCCACCTGCGGCAGATGGGTCACCACGATCACCTGCACGTGGCGGGCCAGCATCGCCAGCCGCCGGCCTATTTCGATGGCTGCCTTGCCGCCGACACCGGCGTCGACCTCGTCAAAGACGAAGGTCGGAACCGGATCCACTTCGGCGAGCACGACTTCGATGGCGAGCATCACGCGGGACAGTTCGCCGCCGGATGCGCCCTTGCCCAGCGGCCGCGCCGGTGCTCCGGGATGCGGAGCCAGGAGGAACTCGATCGTGTCCGCGCCCTGCGGCCCCAGGGCCGTGCTGGGATCCACGGTGATCACCAGCCGGGCGTCGGGCATGGCCAGCGCGGTGAGCTCGTCGCTGACCCGTCCGGAGAGTTCGGCTGCGGCGTCCGTGCGCAGCTTGGTCAGCCCCGCGGCCTGTTCCCAGAGACGTGCCTGGAGCTCGGTCAGCTCGGCTTCGAGGGATTCGATCCGGCTGCCGTCGTCTCCGAGCTCCCCCAGGCGGGCCCGGCCGGTTTCCGCCCATTCCAGGACTTCGTCGACTGACGGTGCGTACTTCCGGACCAGAACAGCCAGTTCCGCGCGGCGGGCTTCCACCTCGGCCAGCCTGCCGGGGCCTTCGCCGTCCAGGGAGGCGCTGTAGCTGGACAGCTCGGCCGCAATGTCGGCCAGGATGTAGCCGACTTCCGCGAGCCGCGCTCCGGCCTGTGCCAGGGCCGGATCGTGCTCACCTGCCAGTTCCAGCTGGCGCTTGGCTGCGTCCACCAGCGACGTGGCATCCGATCCGTCGGCGAAGTCACCTGCGACAAGCGCCTGGTGCGCCCCGACGGACGCAGAACGTAATTCCTCGATATTGCCCAGGCGCATGGCCTCGGCCTTCAGCGTCTCGTCTTCCGCCGGCTCGGGTGCGACGGCGTCGATCTCTTCCAGGGATGCGGCGAGGTACTCCGCTTCACGCAGGCGTTCCCGTGCGGTCTCGCGCAGTTCCGAGAGCTCGGCCTCGGCTGCCCGCCAGCGGCTGTAACCTGCACGGTACTCTTCCAGCGCGGCTGCCAGCGACTCCCCCGCATACTTGTCCAGCGCTTCGCGCTGTGCCGCGGAACTCTTGAGCCGCAGCTGGTCAGTTTGTCCGTGGACGGCCACAAGGTGGTTGCCCACCTCGGACAGGACGCCCACGGGTGTCGCGCGGCCGCCCAGATGGGCGCGGCTGCGTCCGTCAGCGTTGACGGTTCGGGCAACGATGAGTTCGACGGCGCCGTCGAACTCTTCCAGTTCTGCTCCCGCCTCCGCGGAACGCTCCACGGCAGGACTCTGCGGCGGCAGCCGGACGACGGCCTCCGCCAGCGCCGATTTGGCGCCCGTACGGACGGCTCCGGCGTCTGAGCGGGCACCGAGCAGCAGCCCCAGGGCAGTGATCACCATGGTCTTGCCGGCGCCGGTTTCACCGGTCACCACAGTGAAACCAGAGCCCAGCGTCAGCGTTGCGTCGGTGATGACGCCCAGGTCCCGAATGCGTATTTCTTCGATCACGGGAGGATGCCTCCGTTCGCTGCCTGCTCTGAAGGCTGGTTCACCGGGCCCCGCCAGCCCTGGGTGGGGAGCTGGAATTTGTTGACCAGCCGCTCCGAGAAAGGCGTGTCGTGAGTACGGGCCAGCCGGACCGGCACGTTGGAGCGGGTCACCTCCACGCGGGAGCCCGGCGGCAGGTCGATGCTGCGGTGTCCGTCGCACCAGAGGATGCCGTTGGCGGCGTTCCGGGACAGGATCTCCACCGCCAGGATGGAGTCCGGGGCGACAACGAGCGGCCGGGAGAATACGGCGTGGGCGCTGATGGGTGTGATCAGCAGAGCTTCGACGCCGGGCCACACAACGGGCCCGCCAGCAGAGAACGCGTAGGCAGTCGAGCCTGTCGGGGTCGCCATGACCACGCCGTCGCAGCCGAAGGAGGAAATGGGACGCGCATCGACCTCCATGACTACTTCCAGCATGCGCTGCCGGTCTGCCTTTTCCACCGCGGCCTCATTGAGCGCCCAGGTGTGTGCCAGCAGCGAGCTGTCCAGCCAGACCTTGACGTCGATGGTCAGCCGCTCTTCGACGGTATAGTCCCGGTCCACGACCCAGCCGACGGTCTTGTCCAGGTCTTCGCGTTCACTTTCGGCCAGGAAGCCGACGTGGCCCAAGTTGACCCCCAGCAGCGGCACTTCCGTGTCCCGTACCAGTTCCGCCGCGCGCAGGATGGTCCCGTCTCCCCCCAGCACCATGCCAAGGTCGACTTCGCTGAGCTGGACGTCTTCGTCCAGGATTTCGGTCGGTGCGGTGAGCCGGCCGTACTCGGCCTGGATATCTTCGAGATCTTTCCGCCGCATGACAGGAACCAGTCCTGCAGCGTGGAGCTGGGTGCAGACTTCCTGGGCCGCAGCCATCGCGGCACTGCGGCCGGTGTGCGCGATCACCAGTATGCGTCTGCTCATGTTGTCTCTGTGTCCTCTTCTGCCCCTGGAAAGGAAGCCGTGTGTAGCCGTCCCGTCAGTCTTCTATGCCATCCGGTGCGTCCGCAAACGCAGCGGGCGCATCGAATACCCGGTTGACCAGAGCCGTTGCCGCCACGGAGCGTTCCGCGGCGTCCGGGAGGGTCCCTGCGGGAACGCGCATCCACATAAAGAATTCCACATTCCCGTTCTGGCCGGGCAATGGACTGCGGGCGATTCCGGATATTTCCAGTCCGGCACCCACTGCCGCGTCAGTGACGCGGTCCACGGCGAGGCGGTGCCTGGCGGGATCGGTGACGACGCCGGTGCGGTTCAGCAGCTCGCGTCCGACCTCGAACTGGGGCTTGACCATCAGCAGCAGGCTGCCGCCGGGAGCGGTGGCTGCGGCCAGGGGCACGATGACCATGGTGAGCGAGATGAAGCTGAGGTCGGCGACCGTCAGGTCCACCTGCCCGCCGATGTCCCCGGGGGTGAAGTAGCGCACGTTCATGCCCTCGAAGACCCGCACGCGGGGATCTGACCGGAGGGAATCAACCAGCTGGCCGTGGCCGACGTCGACGGCGGCAACCTCACGGGCGCCTGCCCGCAGCAGCACATCCGTGAACCCGCCGGTCGAGGCGCCGGCATCCAGGCAGCGCAGTCCGGCAGGATTGACGGTCGGAAAGGCCTCAAGTGCACCGGCCAGCTTGTGCCCGGCGCGGCTGACATAGTCCGGGCCGCCGTCATCTGTCACCTGCAGCGGATCCTCCGGCCGGATTGGTGTCGAGGCCTTGGTGAGGACGCTGCCGGCGCGCAGGACGCGTCCGCCGGCGATGAGCTTTCCAGCGTGGGTACGGGAACGGGCCAGCCCGCGGGTGACAAGCTCCTGGTCCAGCCGGGCCACCGCTAGCCTGCTTCCGGAGAGGCGGGTTTGGTGGGCAGGCCCGGCTTCATGGACTGCGGAACGCCGGCATCCGGACCAGTGCTCCCGGGCAGCGCGGCGGCGTCGTCGTTCAGCGCGGCCAGCAGACCGTCATGAAGCGTGCCGTACAGGGCGGCATGCTCTGAGACGGGCATGTCCGCCACCTTGCCGAGGGCCGCGAGAACGGCATCGACGCCGGGGTCCCCTGTCTGCGGAACCGCCGGGCTGTCTCCATTGATTTCTTCCACGCTCAAACCCTAGCTTCCGGCACCGACAACCCAGCGGACTTCGGGGGAAACAGCCGCCGTGACTTCGGGGTTGGCGTCCCACCAGGCCGCGCAGGCAGCGCGCCAGCCGTCCAGGTCTCCTTCGGGGGCCGTGATCTCCACCGTTTCGCCGGAGACTGATGCCAGCGCGGCACCGCAGCGGAAACCCTCACGGGTGCGCTGCACGCCCGGGTACGGCTCGTAGAGCGCGCCAAGGTTCGGGATGAGGAAGTCCGGACGTTCAGCGGTGCGTGCTGCGAGGGCCGTGGCTGGGCTGTCGACGCCGGTCAGTACCAGCGCCGTCGCATAGCCGGCGTTGGTGCCGCCCAGAATGTCCGTATCCAGCCGGTCCCCCACCACCAGGGGCCGCTCGACGTCCAGGTGCCGTGCCGCCGTCGTGAACAGGGGCGCTTCGGGCTTGCCTGCGACCACCGGAGCGCGGCCCGTCGCCGCAGCCACAGCTGCGACGAGGGTGCCGTTTCCGGGAGCGATCCCGCGGGCCTGCGGGATCGACAGATCAGTGTTCGTAGCCACCCAGACGGCTCCTGCCGCGACAGCGAAAGCCGCTTCGGCAAGGTCCTTCCAGCCGAGTCCGGGGTCGAACCCCTGGATCACGGCTGCCGGCTGGTCATCTGCAGAGAGAACGGGTTCCAGCCCCTGGGCCCGGACCTGGTCGGTCAGCGTCTGGCTGCCCGTCACCAGGACGCGGCTGCCTGCCGGGACAAGTCCCGCCAGAAGCTCCGCGCCGGCCTGCGCCGATCCGAACACGTTCCCGGCAGTTGCCGGAGCGCCCAGCTCCCGCAGGTGCTCAGCCACCGTGGCCGATGAACGGGAGGCGTTGTTGGTGATGTACGCCAGCTGCACCCCGGCGGCCTTGAGCCCCTGGAGGGCTTCCGGAGCGCCGGGGATGGCATGCGGGCCGGCGTAGACAACGCCGTCGAGGTCAGCGAAGACCGCGTCGAAGCTGCCGACGAGCGGCTTAGTCATTGCGCTCCGCGGCGGCTTCCTCCGCTGCGTCTGCTTCGGCTGCTTCGCTGTCTTCGGAATCCGGTTCGGCTTCCTCGGCGCCCAGCAGCGCTTCGCGTTCGTCGCTCGGGAGGGCGTCGTCGGCGGACTCGTCGTCAACGTCCAGGCCTGCCGAGGCTGCCTCGGGCGCCTGAGCATAGTTGACGCTGCGGTCCTCAGCTGCGGATGCCTGGCCGGCGTTCTCTGCGTTGCTGTCGTTGTCCCGGCGGAAGCGCGGCTTCGCCGGAGCTTCGTCGTCTTCACCAAGGTCCAAAATTTCCGGTTCAGCGAAGTCTCCAACGCCAAGCGCGCTTTCGGCGACGACGGCCTGGCGGCGCCAGGTCTCGGCTTCCTTGCCGCGGCCGGCCAGTTCAAGGGCATCGGCGTAGGCACGGAAGAGGCGCGGGCTGTAGGAGAAGGCACGGTTCTTGTCGAGCTGCGGGATCTCGAGGGAGGAGACGGCAGCGTCGAACTGCTCCATGTCCATCCGGGCACCCGAGGCCACAATCGCGACGTCGACCTTCACTGAGTTGTCGAGCTCGGCAACCTCTTCGGAGCGCAGCAGGTCCAGTGCCCGGTCCGGACGGCCCAGACCGCGTTCGCAGTCGGCCATCATGGCCAGGTACTCGTTGGAACCGCTGATCCGCCGGTGCGTGCGGAATTCGCGCAGTGCGTCCCCGAACTCGCCGGCGGCGTACGCCGTCAGGGCTACGGCTTCACGGACAGCTGCCATGCGTCCGCCGCGGCGGCTGGCTGCGAGGGCGTGCTGGAAAGCCAGTTCGGGATCTGCATCGATCAGGCGGCCGGCCATGACGAGGTGCTTCGAGACCCATTCGCCGTTGACTTCTTCGAGGTTGCGCAGCTGGGCGCGGGTAACCTTGTCCAGCTCCTGGCCTGTGACGTCATCGTCGATCTCCGGAGACCGCTCACGGTCTGCGCGGTTGGCGCTGCGCAGGTCGCGCGCATTGTGCTTGCGTTCCGTAACGGGTGCATCATCTCCGGAGCGGCGCTGCGGCCTGTCATCCTTGCGGAACGGCCGGTCGGACGACGGACGGCGTTCGGAATCCTTTCGGAACGGCTTCCGGTCGCTGTCGCGGGACGGACGATCACCATAAGGCTTACGCTCACCACGGTCACTGTTGAACGGCTTACGCTCACCACGATCTGCACCGAAGGAACGACGCTCACCATCACGAGCGGGACGATCACCATAAGGCTTACGGTCTCCCCGGTCACCGAAGGGCTTACGCTCACCACGGTCACTGTTGAACGGCTTCCGGTCATCCCGTGCCGGGCGATCGCCAAATGGCTTCCGGTCTCCACGATCACTTGTGAACGACTTACGGTCCCCCTCGCGAGCCGGGCGGTCACCGAAGGGCTTACGCTCACCACGATCACTATTGAACGGCTTACGCTCAGCCCGATCGCCACCGAAAGAACGACGCTCACCATCACGAGCGGGACGATCGCCATAAGGCTTCCGCTCATCGCGACCACCGCTAAACGGCCTACGGTCCCCCTCGCGGGACGGACGATCACCAAACGGCTTACGCTCACCATCACGGGACGGACGATCACCGTAAGGCTTCCGCTCACCACGGCCACTATTGAACGGCTTACGGGGGCCGCCTTCCTTGCTGAAGGGCTTACGTTCACCATCACGAGCCGGACGTCCGGCGGACGCCTGTCGGTCTGAATAGGACTTGCGCTGCGGGGGTTTGCGATCGTTAGCCTTGGGGCGTCCCTGGCTGTCTCGCTCTTCCCGGTTGTTCTGCTCGGACATGCTGAGTTCCTCTCGTCGTGAGCCGACCAACGGAATTTACTGCAGTCGCTCGTCACTATGTATGTGTAGATAAGGCGCAGGATCCACCTGCGAAAGTCGTGGGGACCTAAAGGGTCCTCCTCAATTCTAGGGCAGCACGGAGAAGCTGCCGTCCGCCAAGCACCACCCGACGGGTTGTGCGGGGTGAATCTTGCCACTTTTGGCCGGCACTCGATGCCCTCCCCAGCGACAAGCTCCCGGATTCCGTCTCCAGAAGAACTCACACGTGGCCGAGGTACCGGCATTGAACTCACGCTTTGCACTTTCACACGCCGGGTACCGGGTTTCCCACCCGTCGTTACGGGTGTTGCCCCGTGAGGTCACACCGGCCACGGGAGCACCGGAGCGTGGGAACAGCGGCCCCGCATGCGGGACCGGCATGGCTCCGGTATGCCGTTGCCGGCCCTGGCGGTGCACGGTGATTTTGCGCACCCGGCGTACGGGTCCTCCAGCACCACCATCCCGAGCACGGCTACCCGCAGCCCAAACAGACAGGCCGGGATAAACGCGCGGGTTAAACAGGCCGGGGGCCCCCCCCCCCCCCCGGGGGCCCCGCCCCCCCCCCCCCCCCCCGGGGGGGGTGGGGT